>JABFXB010000482.1 GCA_013361975.1 Dermatophilaceae bacterium | reverse complement strand
GATGCAGGCGAGGTGGGTGTTCTCGTAGATCTTGCCCTTGGCCCGCAGGTACTCGGCGTAGCTGCCGTGCCAGTCGATGTGGTCGGGTGCGACGTTCAGCACGGCCGAGGCGACGGCCGAGATCGAGCGCTGCCAGTGCAGCTGGAAGCTCGAGAGCTCGACGGCGAGGACGTCGTAGGGCTCGGGGTGCAGCACGGCTTCGAGCAGCGGTGTGCCGACGTTGCCCGCCGACGTGGCCCGCAGCCCGGCCGCGCGCAGGATCGAGGCGAGCATGTTGACCGTCGTCGTCTTGCCGTTGGTGCCCGTGACGGTGAGCCAGGGCGCAGCGCCCTCGCGTGCCCGCATGCGCCAGGCCAGCTCGACCTCGCCCCACACCGGTATGCCGGCCGTCGCCGCCGCGAGCATCAGCGGGTCGTGCGGCGGGACGCCAGGTGAGGTGACGACGAGCTCGGTGCCGGGGGGCGGCTCGACGACGTGCTCGGGCCCGAGCCGCACGTCGACGTCGAGGATGCCGAGGATCGTGGCGCGCTCGGTGATCGCGTCGGTGGTGTCGCGCGAGACGACCGTGACGTGCGCGCCACGCTCCGAGAGGGCATCCGCCGCCGCGAAGCCGGAGACCCCGAGGCCGACGACCAGCACGTTGATGCCGGACCAGTCGGCGTCGCGGTGGGTCAGTCCCTCGCGGGGCTCGTAGCTGGGGTCGAAGGTCACTGGGAGCCCACCACCCACTCGGCGTAGAAGACGCCGAGGCCGAAGGCGGCGAAGAGCCCGGCGACGATCCAGAAGCGGACCACGACCGTCACCTCGTTCCACCCGACCATCTCGAAGTGGTGGTGCAGCGGTGCCATCCTCAGCACCCGTTTACCGGTGGTCTTGAACGAGGCGACCTGGGCGACGACCGAGAGCGTCTCGAGCACGAACATGCCGCCGAGGATCACGAGCAGCATCTCGGTGTGGGTCGTGATGGCCAGGCCCGCGAGCGCGCCGCCGAGGGCGAGCGAGCCCGTGTCGCCCATGAAGATCTTCGCTGGCGTCGCGTTCCACCAGAGGAACCCGAAGCAGGCGCCCATGCCGGCTGCCGCGACGAGGGCGAGGTCGTGCGAGTCGCGCACCTCGTAGCACTTGATGCCCGGGTTGGTCTGGCAGTTCTGGTTGTAGGTCCAGATGCTGATGAGGACGTAGGCGCCGAACACCATCGTCGAGACGCCCGTGGCGAGACCGTCGAGGCCGTCGGTGAGGTTCACCCCGTTGGAGGCGCCGGCGATCATGACGTTGGCGAAGATGACGAAGAGGATGACACCCACGACGGTGCTGCCGCCGAGCGCGAGGCTGATGTTCGTGTCACGCACGAACGACACGAGCAACGAGGCGGGCGTGCGGTACTGCTCGTTGGGGAACTGCAGGGCGAGGCCGGCGAACGTGATGCCGACGAGGGCCTGGCCGAGCAGCTTCTGCTTGGACCGCAGTCCGAGGCTGCGTTGCTTGCGGATCTTGATGAAGTCGTCGAGGAACCCCACGAACCCGAGGCCGGCCATGAGGAAGAGCACGAGCAGGCCGCTGGCCGTCGGCGGGTTGAGCGTGAGCACGTGCGCGAGGAAGTACGCGCCGAGCGTGGCCGCGAGGATCACGGCGCCGCCCATCGTCGGCGTGCCGCGCTTGGTGTGGTGCGAGGTCGGGCCGTCGTCGCGGATGAACTGGCCGTAGCCACGCTTGACGAGGAACTTGATGAACAGCGGGGTGCCGAACAGCGAGATCAGCAGCGAGAAGGACGCTGCGAGAAGGACGCCCTTCACCGCGCCACCGCCTCGTCGGTCGCCTCATCGGTCACGGCGGCTCCGGGGGCCGCGTCCTCGGCGGCCAGGCCCTCGGCGGCGAGCCGGTCGCCGAGCCAGCGAAGTCCGCTGTCACGGCTCGACTTGAGCAGCACCACGTCGCCGGGCCGCACCTGTGCCGACACGAGCGCGTGCGCGGCCTCGGTGTCGGCGACCCACTCGGCGCCGGGGCAGGCGTCGGCGATCGGGCGTGCCCCCTCGCCGACGGCCACGACGCGGTCGAAACCGAGCTCTGCGGCATGCGCGCCGACGCCCGCGTGCTCGGCGTCGCTGTCGGCACCGAGCTCGAGCATCCCGCCGAGCACGGCCCACCGCTTGCCCGCGGTGCGCATGGCGGCGACGGCGTCGAGCGCCGCGCGCATCGAGTCGGGGTTGGCGTTGTAGGCGTCGTTGACGACGACCACCCCGTCGGGGCGGTCGGTGAGCTCCATGCGCCACCTGCTCACGGCCTCGGCGGCGCCGAGCCCCGCGACGACCTGGTCGAGCGAGAGCCCCAGCTCGAGGGCGGCGGCCGCGACGGCGAGCGAGTTGCCCACGTGGTGGGCGCCGCTCTGCCGCAGGGAGACCGACGCGGTGCCCTGCGGGCAGACGAGGGTGTATGCCGCCCTGCCGCGCTCGTCGAGCACGACGTCCTCCGCGCGCACCTCGGCGTCGGGCGAGAGCCCCACGAGCTGCACGCGGGAGCGCAGGCCGGCGGCCATGGCAGCGACGACCGGGTCGTCGGCGTTGAGGATCGACAGTCCCTCGGCGGGCACGGCCCGGGGCAGCTCGGCCTTGGCGACGGCGATGTTCTCGCGCGAGCCGAACTCGCCGACGTGCGCGGTGCCGACGTTGAGCACGATGGCGACCTGTGGCGGCGCGATGCGGGTGAGGTAGTCGATGTGGCCGATGCCGCGGGCGCCCATCTCGGCGACGAGGAAACGGGTGGTGGGCGTCACCCGGCAGACGGTCAGGGGAACCCCGATCTCGCCGTTGAGCGAGTTGACCGGCGCGACCGTCTCGGCGACGGACGAGAGGACCGAGGCGAGCAGGTCCTTGACGCTGGTCTTGCCGGACGAGCCGGTGATGCCGACGACGCGCAGCTCGGGGGCGCGGTCGACGACACCGCGGGCGACGCGACCGAAGGCCGTCTGGACGTCGTCGACGACGACGCAGGGCAGGCCCTCGACCACCCGAGACGTCAGGGCGGCGACGGCCCCGGCGGCCGCTGCGGACGGGACGAAGTCGTGCCCGTCGGCCGTCTCGCCGACGCGGGCGACGTAGAGGCTGCCCGGCTCGCACTCCCGTGAGTCGGTCGTGACGGCGCCCTCCACCGAGATCGCCTCCGGTGTCGTGGTGCCGTGGACCTCACCACCGGTGAGGTCGCGGATCTCACTCAGCGACAAGGGAATCACGCAGTCACCCCCGAGGAGGTGGCGGCTGCGAGAGCGGCGCGGACGGCGTCGCGGTCGTCGAACGGGTGCTTCACTCCGTGGATCTCCTGACCCTTCTCGTGTCCCTTGCCGAGCACCACGACGGTGTCGACAGGGCGGTCGTCCCCCGTGTCGACCACCGCGAGCGCGATGGCCTCGGCGATGGCGCTCGAGCGCGTGCCGCCGTCGATGATCTCAGTCGCCCGGGCGTCGCCGTCACGGACCACCTGCTGGGCCCCCTCGATGACCGCGGCGCGGATCTCGGCCGGGTCCTCGGAGCGCGGGTTGTCGTCGGTGACGACCACGACGTCGGCCCGGCGAGCGGCGGCGGCGCCCATGGCAGGGCGCTTGCCGCGGTCTCGGTCGCCGCCGGCGCCCAGCACGGCGATGAGCCGGCCCGCGGTCGAGTCGCGCAGGGCCGAGAGCGCCGCGTCGACGGCGTCCGGCGTGTGCGCGAAGTCGACGATGCAGCGCGGGCCCTCGGGCCCGCCCGCGGCGACCACCTCCATGCGCCCGGGCACGTCGGGCGACACTGCCATCGCGGCCTCGACGTCACCGGGCTCGATGCCGAGGCGCAGCAGGGCCAGGGCCGCCAGCGCGGTGTTCGCGACGTTGAAGTGACCGGGCAGGTGCGACACGAGCGAGAGGGTGGCACCGGTCGCGGTCTCGCGGAGGGTGAACGCTCCTGCGTCCGCTTCGTCGACGGCCCAGTGCGCCTCGGCCGAGGCGGCATGCGCACCGGTCGCGAGCGTCGTGGTGGGCACCCCGGACTCGGCCGCCAGCCGGCGGCCCCACTCGTCGTCGACGCAGACGACCGCGGATCGTGCCCGCCGCGGCGTGAAGAGGGACGCCTTCGCGGCGAAGTAGTCGTCCATGGAGTCGTGGAAGTCGAGGTGGTCCTGCGAGAGGTTCGTGAACAGTGCGACGTCGTAGACGACCCCGTCGACCCGGTGCAGCTCGAGGGCGTGGCTCGAGACCTCCATGACGCACGCGTCGATGCCCCGCTCGCGCATGACGCCGAGCAGCGCGTGCAGGTCGGTGGCCTCAGGCGTCGTGCGCACCGACTCGATGCGCTCGTCGCCGATGCGCGTCTCGACGGTGCCGATGAGCCCGGTGCGCCGGCCGTGGGCCCGCAGCGCCGACTCCACGAGGTAGGCGGTGGTCGTCTTGCCGTTGGTGCCGGTGATGCCGAGCACGGTCAGGTCGGCGGACGGGTGGCCGTAGACGAGGTCGGCGACGTCACCGAGGACGCCCCGCGGGTCGGCGACCACGACGACGGGCACCTCGCAGTCGGCCAGCTGGTCGCGCCCTTCCGGGTCGGTCAGCACGGCGACCGCGCCGGCCTTCACGGCGTCGTCCGCGAACCGCGCGCCGTGCACGTTGAACCCCGGCAGGGCTGCATACAGGTCGCCGTGGACGACGGCACGGCTGTCGAGCGTGACGCCGGTCACGAGCAGCCCGTCGGCCACTCCGCCGATCTCCGCCGAGGCCCCGATCCGTGCGGTCAGGTCGCGGAGGTGCACGCCCGACGTGGCGGGTCTTGGGGGGGAAGGTGACACGTCATCCCAACTTACAGGCCATCCCGCTGGGCCCGCGCATTGCTGATGACCTGGGGGTCGTTGGGCGACAGCGGCTTCTCGGCCCAGACGTGGTAGTCGAGGTTCGACTTCGGGCTGGGCGGGGCGCCGGTGCGCTCGAGCAGGTAGGTCATGATCTGGTTGAAGACCGGTCCGGCGAGCATGCCGCCGAACATGCCGGCCGACGGCTTCTGGATGAAGACCGCGACGACGTACTTGGGCGCCTCGGCCGGGGCGAACCCGATGAACGAGGCCGTGAAGCCGTTGTAGCGCTTGAGCTTGTCGTCGTAGCGGTCGGCGGTGCCGGTCTTGCCCGCCACCCGGTAGCCCTTGATGCGGGCGGCGCTCGCAGTGCCGTTCTGGCCCGTGACCTCCTCCATCATCCGGGACAGCTTGACCGCGGTGTCCTGCGTGACGACCCGTGACGGCGTCGTCGGTGCGGACGGGATGAAGGTCCCGCTGTCGTCGACGGTGCCCTCGAGGAGGGACGGCGGCACGCGTACGCCCTTGTTCGCGATGGTCTGGAAGACCCCCGCCTGCTGGATCGCCGTCACGGCGTAGCCCTGGCCGAAGAGGATCGTGTAACGGCGCGTCGAGACCCAGTCCTTGGCAGCGGCCAGCAGCCCGGCCGACTCGCCGGGGAAGCCGACCGGTGTCTTCGCGCCGATGCCGAACTTGCGGTAGTAGGACTCCATGACCTGAGGCGCCACACGCTCGCCGATGAGGATGGTGCCCATGTTGGACGACTTGGCGAGCACACCCGTGGCGGTCATGTTCTCGACGCCGTGCGGCTCGTTGTCCTTGAACGAGGTCCCTGCTCGGGGCAGGCGCGGCGGCACGATGACGCCGGTGTCGGGCGTGATCACCTTCTGCTCGAGGGCCGCGGCCATCGTCATCAGCTTGCCGGTCGACCCCGGCTCGAAGGCGTCGTTGAAGGCGTAGTTGCCGAGTGACGCCTTCTTGGCGTCGGCCAGGTCGTTCGGGTCGAACGTGGGGTAGCTGGCCGCGGCTCGCACCTTGCCGGTCGCGACCTCGAGGACGACCGCCGTGCCCGACTCGGCCCCGACGCCGGTGACCTGCTTGGCGAGGGCGTTCTGGGCGTACCACTGGAGGTCGGCGTCGATCGTCAGCTTGACGTCGCGCCCGTTGACGACGGGAGTGTCCTCACGCTGCGAGCCGGGGATGACGTAGCCGTCGCGGGCCCGCTCGGCGACGCTGACGCCCGGCGTGCCCTTGAGCGCCGTGTCGAGCATCTGCTCGACGCCGCCGGCGCCGCTCTGGTCGTCGGGACGCACGAAGCCGACGAGCTGGCCGAGCGCCATCGACGTCGGGTAGATCCGCTGGGCCGTGCGCGTGCCGGTGATGCCGGGGATGCCCAGCGCGCGGATCTCGCGGTAGATCGCCGGGTTGACCTCCTTCTTCACCACGACGTAGCGCGTGTTCTTGCGGGTCAGCAGGGGTGTGAGCTCATCGACGCTGCGCTGGACGAGGGGCGCCAGCGCAGCGGCCGCCTTGCTGACACCGTCGGAGGTGCACTCGCCGGCGACCTTGACGTAACAGCCGATGATCTGCGGGTCGGCCGCGATGGTGAACCGTTCGACGGAGTCGGCGAGCACCTGGCCGTTCGTGTCGAGGATCTGCCCCCGCATCGCCGGCGTGGTCGTCTTCACCGACCGTTTGGACTGTGCCGCCGCCTGCGTCGCCGACGCGTCGAACGCCTGGATGCGCAGCAGCTGCCCGGCGAAGATCGTGAAGACGAAGAGCACCGCCACGAACATGACCCGCGCCCTGCGACGCGGGTTGGCCTTCGAGATGCGGAGCGGACGGCGGGGGCCACGGGGACCCCGCGGCCCCCGGGGGCCGAACAGGCCGCGACCGGCGCCCGCCGAGGCGACC
>JABFXB010000506.1 GCA_013361975.1 Dermatophilaceae bacterium | reverse complement strand
GGCTGGGCCGGGCGGGCAGGGGGGCCCGGCACCGCCCCCGAGACGGTGCCGGGCGCGGTAGCCGGCGCAGCCGAGGCGCCTGCTGCGGTCGGTGACCCGGTGGTGGCCAGTGCGACGGGCGCGAGCAGGGCCAGTACCGCGGTCGCCGCCGCGCGGGCGAGGGCAGGGTGTGGACGCATTCGGGACTCCTTCGCATCAGTAATGTCTTTCTGTCCCGTTTGTCACACTATGTGCACCGGTTCGCCTGCCCCATGGCCGGCACCTGTGAATCAGTCCCGGACTCGGTCAGCAGAAGGCCATCGACCGGTAAGACTCACCGGTCGGTGGCCCGGGCACGGGTGCGGCATACGGGTGCGGCATACGGGTGCGGCATACGGTGTCGGTCATGGAGCGTGGAGTCGAACCCGAGCTCGCGGCGTGGCTCGACCTGTCGGCCGGTGTCGCGGGGGACATGCTGCTGGCCGCCCTCGTCGACGCGGGCGCCGAGCTCGAGCACGTGCAGTCGGCGGTGGACGTCGTCATCCCGGACACCGTGCGGCTCGTGGCGCACGAGGTCCAGCGGGCCGGGATGCGCGCGTTGAAGGTGGACGTGGAACTGCTCGTCGCCGACCAGCACCACCGCTCGTGGTCGACGATCCGAGAGCGCCTGGAGTCGGCCGACCTCGACGAGCCGACCCGTCGGCGGGCGCTTTCGGTCTTCCGGGCCCTGGCCGAGGCCGAGGCACGGGTGCACGGGGTCGGGGTCGACGACGTCCACTTCCACGAGGTCGGCGCCTGGGACTCGATCGCCGACGTCGTCGGCGTTTGCGCCGCCCTCACCTCCCTCCATGTCTCAGCGGTGACGGCATCGACCATCGCCGTCGGGTCGGGCAGGGTGAGCGCGGCGCACGGGAGGATCCCGGTACCGGTGCCCGCGGTCCTCGAGCTCGTCCGCGGCCGGGAGGTCACGTCGGGCGGCGACGGCGAGCTCGCGACGCCGACCGGTGTCGCGCTGGTGACCGCGCTCGCGTCGGGGCAGGGGGACCTGCCTTCCCTCGCGGTCAGCGGCAGCGGTGTCGGCGCCGGCACCAAGGACGTGCCGGGTCGGCCCAACGTGGTGCGCGTCGTCCTCGGTCGGGTGGTCGCCGGTGAGACGGGTGACACGGGTGGCACTGCGCGCACAGGGGGCGAGCTGCGCCCGGCGCCCTCGAGCTCGGTGCCGGCCGACCTGGAGCTCACCGAGATGGTGGTCCTCGAGTCGAACGTCGACGACCTCGACCCGCGGCTGTGGCCCACCGTCATCGACACGCTCATGGATGCCGGGGCAGCGGATGCCTGGCTCACGCCCATCCTCATGAAGCGCGGCCGGCCGGCGCACCAGCTGTCCGTCCTCACCGAGCGACGGCACCGGGCTCGGCTCCGGGATCTCGTCCTGGCCCTCACGAGCACGATCGGGGTGCGCGAGACGTCAGTCCGGCGCTGGGCCCTCGCCCGGGGATGGGTCGACGTCGACGTCGACGGCTGCCGGGTCGGCGTCAAGGTCGCCCACCGTGACGGTCAGGTCGTGACTGCGACGCCGGAGTTCCGTGACGTCCAGGCCGCGGCGGCCGCGCTGGACGTGCCCGCGCGGCACGTGCTCGAGCGTGCGGTTGCCGCTGCCGTCGCGGCTGGTCTGGTCGCCGGCGCGTCGGTGCCCGGAGGCCTGCGCGCGCAGGCGTGACGCAGGCCGGGGACACCGCCGGTGCGCCCGATCCGTCACCGAGCGGCGATCTGGGCGGCCAGGTGCCCGCCTCCGTAGCCGTTGTCGATGTTGACGACCCCGACCCCGGGAGCGCAGGCGTTGAGCATCGTGAGCAGCGGGGCGAGGCCGCCGAAGGCCGCGCCGTAGCCCACGGACGTCGGAACGGCGACGACGGGAGCCTTGGCCAGACCGGCGACCACGCTGGCCAGCGCACCGTCCATGCCCGCGACGACGACGAGGGCACCCGCACGGTCGATGAGCTCGCGCCGGGCGAGCACGCGATGGATGCCGGCGACGCCGACGTCGACGACGAGCTCGACGCGACGACCGAGGTGGCGAGCGGTCAGCGCCGCCTCCTGCGCGACCGG
Source organism: Dermatophilaceae bacterium (assembly GCA_013361975.1). GTDB lineage: Bacteria > Actinomycetota > Actinomycetes > Actinomycetales > Dermatophilaceae > Terrabacter. The sequence goes on along the minus strand of JABFXB010000506.1, from coordinate 4,642 downwards.
CAGGTCGGAGGTTCCGGCGCACAGAACCACCACGAGTCCGCCTGTGGGGGAGGGAGGTTCGGCCGGCCACGCCACGAGCCGAGCCACCTCGTCGTGCAGCGCGCCGGGCAGCTCACCCAGGACAGCCGCGGCGTGCTCAGCCGAGGCCCGGGTGAAGAGGGCGGTCCCGCTCGTCTCGCCGGAGGCGTGGGCGTCGGCTATCCGGCGGGCGATGGCGCGCACCTGCTCCGCGGTCTTGCCCGCGCAGTAGACCGCTTCCGGGTACCCGCGTCGCGTCGCCCGGGCCAGGTCGAGCTCGGCCACCCCGTCGAGAGACGACTCAGCCACGGGTCACCTCGACGAGCGGCAGGGTGAAGGCGCCGGACTGGATGCCGACGAGGTCGAGCGCGACGAAGCGGAAGCCCGCCGCGGTGACGTCGGCGACGAGCTGGTCGCGCACGCCGGGCGACACGGCCCGAGCGAGGTCGTCCGGAGCCAGCTCGATCCGAGCCACCTCGCCGTGGTGCCTCACCCGGCTGTCGGCGAAACCCATTGCGCGCAAAGCGTGTTCGGCTGCCTCCACCTGGGCGAGGCGGGTGGGGTCCACCTCGGTGAAGTGCGGTATGCGCGAGGCCAGGCACGGGGCCGCGGGTTTGTCGGCGTTGGGGAGGCCGAGGGCACGCGCGAGCGCGCGGACGTCGGCTTTCGTCAGCCCCGCCTCGGCGAGCGGACGCAGCACCCGGTGGTTCGTCGCGGCGCGCGCCCCGGGACGGTCGGGCCTGCGCGCGTCGTCGGCGTTCTCGCCGTACGCGACGGCGACCAGTCGGTGCGCCGCGACGACCTCGTCGGAGATCCGGGTGAAGAGCTCGTCCTTGCAGTGGAAGCAGCGGTCGGGGCCGTTGCGGCGGTAGGCGGGGTTGTCGCCCTCGTGCGTGCCCACCTCGACGACGGCGACGCCGATGTGCGCCGCCACGTCGTGTGCGCCCCGCCGCTCGTCTGCTGCCAGGCTCGGCGAGACCCCCAGCACGGCGACGACCTGCTCGACCCCGAGCGAGCGAGCCGCCAGGGCGAGCAGCAGGCTCGAGTCCACGCCTCCCGAGAAGGCCACCCCGACGCGCCCCACCCGGCCGGACGGCATACCGCCTCGGAGGGCATCGGTGACCCGACCGGCCAAGAGGTCCAGGTGGTCGGGGAGGCGTGGCGGGTCGGCCTCGTCGGTGTGGGCCACGGAGGTAGGGGTCATGACCCCATCCTCACGCCTCGACCTCGCTGTGGTCACCCGACCAGAGGGTGTGGAACGCGCCCGGACGGTCGGTGCGGCCGTAGGTGTGCGCGCCGAAGTTGTCACGCAGGCCCTGCACGAGGGCGGCGGGGAGCCGCTCGGCGCGCACGGTGTCGTAGTAGCCGAGGGCGCTGGAGAAGCCGGGCACCGGGACGCCCGCGGTGGTGGCGACGCCGACGACGCGACGCCAGGCGTCCTGACGGTCTGCCAGGCCCTTGAGGATGCTCGGGGCGACGAGGAGGGTGCGGAGGCCACCGGCGGCGTACTCGTCGCTGATCTGGGCGAGCAGGCGGGCGCGGATGATGCAGCCGCCGCGCCAGATGCGCGCCACGGTCGCGATGTCGACGTCCCAGCCGTACTCCTCGCTGGCCTTGCGGATCTGGTCGAGGCCCTGCGCGTAGGCGACGACCTTCGACGACCAGAGCGCGTCGCGCACGTCGTCGACGAGCTGGCGCCGGTCGTTCACGGAGACAGTGCGATCCGGTCCCGCGAGGACGCCGCGCGTCACCTCCCGCACGGCGGCGTCACCCGACGCGGAGCGCGCGAAGACCGACTCGGCGATCGTCGAGACCGGCACACCGAGCTCGAGCGCGGTCTGCACCGTCCAGCGACCGGTGCCCTTCTGCTCCGCCGCGTCGGTGATGAGCTCGACGAGGGGACGGCCGGTCGTGGTGTCCACCTGCGACAGGACCTCCGCGGTGATCTCGATGAGGAAGGAGTCGAGCTCGCCGGTGTTCCACTCGCGGAAGACGTCGGCGATCTCGGCGGCCGCGAGGCCGGCGGCCGAGAGCACGTCGTAGGCCTCGGCGATGAACTGCATGTCGGCGTACTCGATGCCGTTGTGGACCATCTTGACGAAGTGGCCGGCACCGTCGGGACCCATCCACGCGCAGCACGCCTCGCCGTCCACCTGCGCGGCGATCGACTCGAGGATCGGGCCCAGGGCGGCATACGACTCCCTGGACCCGCCGGGCATGATCGACGGGCCCTCGAGTGCACCGACCTCGCCGCCGGAGATGCCGGTGCCCACGAAGTGCAGGCCCTTCTCGCGCAGGGCGGCCTCGCGCCGGCGGGTGTGCTCGAAGTGGGCGTTGCCGCCGTCGACGACGATGTCGCCCTCGTCGAGCAGCGGCACGAGCTGGTCGATGACGGCGTCGGTGCCCGCACCGGCCTTGACCATGATGACGACGCGACGCGGCTGCTCCAGCGAGGCGACGAAGTCCTCGAGCGTCTCCGAGGGGACGAAGCTGCCCTCGGAGCCGTGGTCGGCGACGAGCGCGCGCGTCCGCTCAGGGCTGCGGTTGTAGAGGGCGACGCGGTGGTCGTGTCGGGCCAGGTTGCGGGCGAGGTTGCTGCCCATGACCGCGAGGCCGACGACACCGATGTTGGCGAGAGCTGCCATGCGAGTTTCCTTCTGTCACAGACGGCCCTGGAGGTATGCCGCCCTGCTGGGGGAGGAGGGACCCGGCGCGGTCACGTCATCGGTGACGTGACCGCGCCAGGATGAGGCCCCGGATACCGACGGTACGCGAGTTGGCGCCGGCACCCGAGTCGCTCAGGCGTCCTTGCGCCAGCGCCGACGCAGCGCGAAGGCTGCGGCCTTGGGCTTGCGGTCGCGGGTGAAGGCGCCCTTCTTGTTGCCGTCGACGCGCATGATCCCGGAGGTCGTGGCGAAGTCGGCGAAGTTCCAGACGTGCTCGCCGACGACGGCGTCGCACGCGTCGAACACGCGGTGGTTCATGTCGAGGTAGTCGACCTGGTACTCCTCGCTCCACGGCTGCGGCGTGAGCGAGTGGTTGCCGGCGAGGGTGTCGGCGCCGTACTCGGTGATGACGATCGGCTTGCCCTCGGACGCCCAGCCGCCCAGCTCGTTGGTCCACGCGATCTCCGCGCCGGCGAGGTCGCCGGTGTTGACGTACCAGCCGTAGTAGCGGTTGAGCATGAGCACGTCGGCGAACTGGGAGACCCGGCACTTGCCGTGCGGCGCGAGCATGACGTTGACGAAACCCACCGGACGCGTCGGGTCGGCCTCGCGGGCGACGTCGAAGAGGGGGCGGAAGTAGTCCTCGGCGCCCTCGGTGTCGGACTCGGGCTCGTTGGCGATCGACCACAGCACGACGCTCGGGTGGTTCTTGTCGCGGGCGATCAGCTCGCGGATCGCCTGGGCGTGGACCTCGCGGCTGGCATCGTTGATGGTGTCGGGGGAGAAGGTCGTGTAGCCCTGCCCGCCGAAGATGCCGCCGCCGAGGCCCATGTTGAGGCCCACGGCCGCCGTCTCGTCGATGATGACGATGCCGTGCCGGTCGGCGTAGTCGATGACGTCCTCGGAGTAGGGGTAGTGCGAGGTGCGGAACGAGTTGGCACCGATCCAGTCGAGCAGCTCGAAGTCCTGGACGACGTGGGCCGGGCTGTGCGCCTTGCCGATCGTCGAGTGGTCCTCGTGCATGCCGAAGCCCTTGAAGTAGAAGGGATCACCGTTGATGAGGAACTCGGTGCCGCGCACCTCCACCGTGCGGATGCCCACCGTCTGGTGGTAGCTGTCGAGCACGGCCCCACCGTCGTCGACGAGCTGCACCTCGAGGTCGTAGAGGTAGCCGTGACCGGGGGCCCACAGGTGCACGTCGTCGACCGTGAGGGTGCCGGTGGGGCCGGAGCCGGTCGCGACCTCACGGCCGGCGGCATCGCGCAGCACGACGCGGACGTCGAGGCCGTCGGCGTCGGCCGACTCCACCGTGTAGTCGACCGACCCGGTGTCGCCCTCGAAGCCGGTGACGACCGTGATGTCCTCGACGCGGGCCTGGGGCGTGGCGCTCAGCCACACCGAGCGGTGGATGCCCGCGAAGTTGAAGAAGTCGTGCCAGTAGATCTGCTTCCGGCCGGCCGGACCCTCCTCGATGACACCCGGGGGGATCGACTGAAAGCTCAGGGTGTTGTTGACGAGCGCCGTGACCCGCACCGCCTCGCCCGGCGTGACGAACTCGGTGATGTCGGCCTCGAACGGGGTGTAGCCGCCCTCGTGGCTCATCACCTCGTGATCGCCCACCCAGACGGTGGCGCGGTGCGTCGCCGACTCGAAGTGCAGCACGACCCGTTGGCCGGCCCAGCCGCGGGGGACGAAGACGGTGCGCTGGTACCAGATGTCGCCGAAGTAGTCGCGCACCTCCGCGTCGGCCGTCAGGTCGTTGAAGGAGGCCGGGACGGCCATGTCGCGGGGGGCCGGCAGGTCGGCGCCGAACCAGCGGGCGGCACGCCCCTCGGAGTCGCCGTCGAGCTGGAAGGACCAGATCCCGTCGAGCCGCTTGGTCTCGCGGGTGGTCGTGTCCTGGGGGCGGAGCATGGGCTGGCCTTTCGGTGGGTGGTGCGGTGGGCTCGATCCATTGA
>JABFXB010000508.1 GCA_013361975.1 Dermatophilaceae bacterium | reverse complement strand
GGGCATGCACACGCACCAGTCCCTCTGGAAGGACGGCGAGCCGCTCTTCTACGACGAGCGCGGCTACGGCGGCCTGTCGGACATCGCCCGCTGGTACATCGGTGGCCTGCTGAAGCACGCCCCGTCGCTGCTCGCCTTCACGAACCCCACGGTGAACTCATACCACCGCCTGGTGCCCGGCTACGAGGCCCCGGTCAACCTGGTCTACTCGGCCCGCAACCGTTCGGCGTGCGTGCGCATCCCCATCACGGGCACGTCGCCGAAGGCCAAGCGCATCGAGTTCCGCGTCCCCGACCCGTCGGCGAACCCGTACCTCTGCTTCGCCGCCCAGCTGATGGCCGGCCTCGACGGCATCAAGAACCGCATCGAGCCGCCGGAGCCGGTCGACAAGGACCTCTACGAGCTGCCCCCCGAGGAGCACGCAGCCATCGAGCAGGTCCCGGGCTCTCTGCCCGAGGTCCTCGCGGCGCTCGAGGCCGACCACGACTACCTGCTCGAGGGCGACGTCTTCACGGCCGACCTCATCGAGGCGTGGATCGAGTACAAGCGCAAGAACGAGGTGGACCCCATCCGCTTCCGCCCGCACCCCCACGAGTTCGAGATGTACTTCGACCTCTGATCCGTCACACCGCTGCTGCGGAATCTCGTTGCAGCAGAACTGATCTCGAGACGCGGGCCCCCTCGGGGGGCCCGCGTCTCCCACGTCCCTCCCATCGCGAAGTGGCCTCGTGCGTCATCGACCGCATGCCAGGCTGGACGTCATGGCCGTGCCGGCGGGTGCGACGCAGCTGTCCCGGACCGAGACACCAGGCGGCGGCGACGACGTGATCCGCACGTGCTCGACCGTCACCGTCGCCCTGCGGCCGACGCGTCCCCGGTCGACACGAGCCTCTCGGATGAGCTCGACGGGTTGCCCTGAGACCTCGAGTCGCTGCACGGCGACGGGCCTTTCGGCGCCGGCCGGGTGGGTACGGAACGCAGCGAGCGCCCGCGGACCGCGCAGACCCGGTGCGGACGCACCGGACGAAGGGAGTCGCATGAGCTTCACCGACGCCGTCGAGCTCGTCGGCAAGAGCATCGACACGGCAGGCATCGCCGTGCTCGTGATCGGCGCCGTGGTGGCCGCGGTCCGGGCCGCCGCAAGCGCACGCGTGCCCGGGACCGACACCTACCGGCAGTTCCGGCAGCAGCTGGGCCGTTCGATCCTGCTGGGCCTCGAGCTGCTCGTGGCTGCCGACATCATCCGGACCGTGGCGGTGACCCCCACGCTCGCCAGCGTGCTGGTCCTGGCGCTCATCGTGGTGATCCGGACGTTCCTCAGCTTCTCGCTGGAGCTGGAGATCACCGGCCGCTGGCCGTGGCAGAAGGCACGGCCCTACGAGCGGTCCGGTTGACCCGCTGCCGGCGTCTGCCGGCGGTCGGGTAGGACGGAGGCATGAGTGACGACCCCTTCGACCTCCAGCGCTTCGTCGACGCCCAGGACCGCGGTGGCGCGTATGCCGCGGCGCTCGCCGAGCTGCGTGCCGGCCGCAAGCGCGGCCACTGGATGTGGTTCGTGCTCCCCCAGGTCGCCGGGCTCGGTCGCAGCGACATGGCGAGGGCGTATGCCGTGTCGGGCCTTCCCGAGGCGGGCGCCTACCTTGACCACCCGGTGCTCGGCCCTCGGCTCCGCGCGTGCGCCGAGGCCCTGGACGCGCTCACGGAGCGCGATCCGGTCGCGGTGCTGGGTGGAATCGACGCCACGAAGCTGCGGTCGTCGATGACGCTGTTCGAGCGTGCGGCGACCGAGGCGGCCGACAGCGAGCTGTTCGGCCGAGTGCTCGACCACTTCTTCGGCGGCCGCAGGGACGACGCGACGACCGGGATCCTGGGCTCGTGACGGACGACCCGGCGGCGCGCCCGCCTGCCGGAGAGCCACCTGACCCGCGACGGTGGAAGGCCCTGTGGGTCTGCCTCGTCGCGGGCTTCATGACCCTGCTCGACGTCAGCATCGTCAACGTCGCGCTCCCCTCGATCCAGAGCGGTGTCGGCGCCACCCCGAGCGACCTGCAGTGGGTCGTGTCGGGCTACGCGCTGGCCTTCGGCCTGACCCTGGTCCCGTCCGGGCGCATCGGCGACGCGCTCGGACGGCGCACGGTCTTCGTCGTCGGCGTGGTGCTCTTCGGCCTGTCGAGCCTGGCCTGCGGGCTGGCGCCCAGCGCGGGTCTGCTCGTCGTGGCCCGACTGGTGCAGGGCGCAGCCGGCGGCGTCCTCAACCCGCAGGTCTCCGGCCTGATCCAGCAGCTCTTCCGCGGCGCCGAGCGCGGCCGCGCCTTCGGCCTGCTCGGTGCCAGCATCGGCATCTCGACCGCGGTCGGCCCCGTCGTGGGCGGCGTGCTGCTCGACGCCCTCGACCCCGACGCCGGCTGGCGGTGGATCTTCTTCGTCAACCTGCCCGTCGCGGCCGCCGCCGTCGTCCTCGCGATGCACTGGCTGCCCGACCCACCGGCCCGGGCGCGCGGCCGGCGCATCGACGTCGACCCGGTCGGCGTCCTGCTGCTGGGCGCCGGCGTGCTCGGCATCCTGCTGCCTGTCGTGGAGTCGGGCCGGGGCGGCTCGACAGTGCCGTGGTGGGTCGGTCTCGTCGGGGCGGGCTTCGTGGCCGCGTTCCTGGCCTGGGAGCGACGCTACACCGACCGCGGGCGGGAGCCCCTCGTCGACCTCTCGCTCTTCGGTGTGAGGGGATACCCGTCGGGGGCGACCGTCGGCACGATCTACTTCGGCGGGTTCACCGGGATCTTCTTCGTGCTCACGATCCACGTGCAGCAACAGCTGCACTACTCGCCCCTGCTGGCCGGGCTCACGGTCACCCCGTTCGCGCTCGGGTCGGCCGTCACGTCCGCGCTGGGCGGGCGCCTCGTCAGCCGCTACGGACGTCTGCTCGTCACCACCGGTCTGATCATCGTGCTCGTCGGCGTCGTGGCCGTCGACGTCACGGTCACCGCCGCCGACGGCCCAGACCTCGGGTGGTGGCTGGCGGCGCCCCTGCTGGTGGCCGGCGTCGGCAGCGGCCTCGTCATCTCCCCCAACATCACCCTCGCCGTCGACGGCGTCCCCGTCGACCGGGCCGGCACCGCCGGCGGGCTGCTGCAGACCGGCCAACGCATCGGCACGGCGATGGGCATCGCCCTCGTCGGCGCTGTGTTCTACGCCGGCGTCACCGCCACCGGCTCCGGCGCCACCGGATCGGGGCTGGACCCCGGCGACGCCTTGAAGGTCTGCGCGGTCCTCGTCACCGTGGCGCTCGCCGCCAGCCTCGTCGACCTGCGCAACCGGCGGCGTACGCGCCAGCCGACCTGACGGCATACGCAAGGGTCTTCTGGGAGTCGATGACGGAGGCGGGCCGGGTCCCGCCCGACCGCACGCACCGTCTACGTCGATTGCGGTACGCCGGCCTCGGCTGACGACAGGTCGTCACATGACGCCCCGGATCGCACGATGGCGGCATGGTCGCACCGGTGGTCACGTCACTCGGACACGCGGGCCTGCGCGTCGACGCCGCCCACCTCAGGCTGCTCTGCGACCCGTGGATGTCGCCCCGTGGCGCCTTCCTCGGGTCGTGGTTCCCCTTCCCCGACAACTCGCACCTGCTGCGCCCCGACGTGCTCGACGCCGAGTGGGTGACGATCTCGCACGAGCACCTCGACCACCTGGATCTCGACCTGCTGGGCCTGCTCCCCGACCACGTGCGCATCGTCATCCCGCGCTACCCGGCGCCCGAGATGCTCTCGCGCCTGCGCGGCGCCGGCATCCGGAACGTCGTCGTGGAGCTCGACCGGTGGGAGCGGCTCGCCCTCGACCGGCACGGTGACTGGATGACCGTCATCCAGGAGCAGTCGCCGATGTGCCACGACGCAGCCGTGCTGCTCTTCGTCGACGGCCACGCCATCCTGCACACGAACGACGCGCGGCTGACCCCGGCCCAGCTGCGGCGAGCGGTCGAGGAGGTGGGGCGCCCGATCGACCTCATGGGGGTGCAGATGTCCGGGGCGTCGTGGCACCCGATCTGCTACGAGTACCCGCCGGAGGTCGTCGACTCGATGAGCGCCGACAAGCGACTCGGCAAGTTCAAGTCCGTCAGCCGGCTCCTGCGCGCAGCGCCCCCGAAGGTCGTCATGCCGTATGCCGGGCCGCCCTGCTTCCTCGACCCCGCCCTCGCCCACCACAACGACCGCATCGCACCGCCGGGGATCTTCCCCGACACGGGTCAGGCGGCCGCGTACCTGCGCTCGCGGCTGCGCGACCAGACGGTCGTGCGGCTGCTTCCGGGTGACCGCCTCGACGTGGGAACGGGAACGGTCGAGCAGGACCCGCACTGGGAGGGGTTCCGGCTCGTCGGGGACCGCGACGGCGCCGACCCCGAGGGACGGCTGCCCGACGACCTCCGGGCCTACCTCTCCCACTACGCCGAGCGTCGGGCCGCTGACCTCGCAGCCGTCTACGCGGCGTACCCCGACCCGCCGCGGGGCAGCGGCCTGGCACAGCGTTTCGCCAGCCACTTCGCGCAGCTCGGGGCGCTGTCCGACTACTTCCTGCACCGCATCGGGATGACCGTGCGCTTCGTCGTCACGGGCGACGACGGGGGCACGTGGGACGTCGAGCTCGGCCCGACGCGCTGCAGCGTCGACCTCACCGGGAGCACACCGGCACCCGGCTACCGCATCACGGTCGAGGCCCGCTGGCTCGACGCCGTGCTCACCGGCCGGGTGCGGTGGGAGGACCTCTTCCTGTCGCTGCGCATCTCCTGCTGGCGCGACCCCGACCGCTACAACGACTACCTCGTCGGGCTGCTCAAGCACGCCGACGCGGCCGCGCTCGACGAGGTGGAGCGCTACGAGACCGAGCGCGACCCCGACGACACGGTGACGCTCGCCGAGCGGTGCGCGGACGGCACACGAGAGTGGGAGGTCAGTCGCTACTGCCCGCACGCCGGCGAGGACCTGGCCCACGGCGCGGTCATCCGCGACGGCGTGCTCCGCTGCCTCGCGCACAACTTCGAGTTCGACCTCGGCACCGGCGAGTGCCTCAACGCCCGCTGCGACCCGCTCGTCAGCCGTCGAGCCGTGTCTGCGGCGGTCGCCCCGTAGCGAGGTAGCGCACCGTCCACCACACGACCCGCAGGGTCGCCCACAGCGTCGGGCGCCGCAGGAAGGTCAGGTCGGCTGCCACCCGACGCGGCACGAGCCGCTCGACGTACCAACGCTCCAGCGCGTCCGGGTCGGGGGCCGCCGAGGCGGTCGGACCTCCGGGGGCGTCGACGACGCTGACGTCGTCGCGGAGGCTGATCTGCGCGGGGCCGGTGAGGCCGGGCGTCTCGTCGAGCACCCAGGTCAGGTCGGTGGGGTAGCGCTCCGCCAGGGCGGGCGTCTCGGGCCGCGGCCCCACGAGGGTCATCTGGCCGAGAAGGACGTTCACCAGCTGCGGCAGCTCGTCGAGGCTCGTCCTCCTCAACAGACGCCCGGGACCGGTGACGCGAGGGTCTCCCCTCGCGGTCACCTCCGGCCCGTCCGTGCCGACACGCATCGTGCGGAACTTGTACAGCGTGAAAGGTTCTCGGCCCCGGGTGAGGCGGACCTGCCGGAAGATCACCGGCCCCGGGCTCGACACCCGGACGGCGACCGCGACCACGACGAGGACGGGCGCGAGCACCACCAGGCCGAGGACGGACACGACCACGTCGAGCGCTCGTCGCTGCCAGGAGATCCGACCGACGCCCGGACCGCTCTGTGCCGCAGCGGATCTCGCGGATCCATGGAGTTCCGCGCCGGCGCTTGGCTCAGGAACCGCATGACTCGTCGTCATGTGTGCTCACCCCGTTCCCGATGCGACGAGCACGCCGCTGAAGATCGACGCCGCCGCAGCGACGTCCTGCTCGAGGCCGACCTGCAAGGACGACGGCGTCATGTGGGTCCAGAGCTCGACACCGCGCCGACGCCTGTCGAGCAGCGCGCGGCTCAGGGCGTTCGGTGCCAGGCCGGGGTCGGTCAGCGTGAACGTGCCACCGTGGTACGGCTGGCTCCACGTCCAGATGTCGACCGCCCGGGCTCCGTGCGCGAGCGGCACGTCGACGTACGTGTGGACGTCGGCCTCCGCCGACTCGCGCGTGCCCCGGTAGACCCCGGGGTGCGCGAGGGCCTTGCGCGCCTGGAGCCGGACGGTCCCACCCCAGCGCCGTGACGCCTCGTCCCACGCGGCCGCCATCGCTGCATCGCGCGTCGTGCCCCACGCCGCGTACTCCGCGCCGGAGCGGAGGCCGGCGCTGAGGTTCACCACGTCCAGGCCGCCCTTCGCGACGTAGCGGTCGACAGCCGAGAGCGCCGCCGCCGGGTTGCGCGCGGCCGCTTCAGAGCCGCACGCTCGGCGGCCGGCCAGGGAGCCGGCGCCGACGACGGACGCGGGCACGCCGGGCCAGCTGAGACAGCCGAGCTCGGGCACGATGAGGTCGACGACGACCTTGCGGCCGGGCAGGCGCTCGTGGAGCGATCGCGTGGTCGCTGCGAGGAAAGCGAGGTCCGTGTCGGCGTCGGTGCCGTCCTCGTAGCCGAGCTCGTCGGCGACCTTGACGCCGGCCACGCCGGGCCGGCCTGCGAGGGCGACGACCGAGTCGAGCGCCGCCGTGTAGCGATCTCGCCCGGCGACCCACGCCTTGAGCAGGTCGGCCTCGACCCACGGTTTCGCGCCGTGCGCTGCCACGGCCGTCGCGAGCGCGACGTACTGCGGCCGAAC
>JABFXB010000252.1 GCA_013361975.1 Dermatophilaceae bacterium | reverse complement strand
CAGGCCGTGCAGGACCTCGGCATCCAGACCATCCAGAACATGGGCCAGGCCGTCGAGACGCTGTCGGGAGGCCAACGACAGGCCGTCGCGGTGAGCCGCGCGGCGGCGTTCGGGGGCAAGGTCGTCATCCTCGACGAGCCGACGGCTGCCCTCGGTGTCAAGGAGGGCAACCAGGTCCTCGAGATGATCCGGCAGCTGCGTGACCGGGGCCTCGGGATCATCCTCATCTCGCACAACATGCCGCACGTGTGGGACGTTGCCGACCGCATCCACATCCAGCGCCTCGGTGGGAGCGCCGGCGTCATCACGCCGTCGTCGCACTCGATGACCGACGGCGTCGCGGTGATGACCGGAGCCATGCGGCTCGAAGACTGACCGCCACCTCGAGCGCGCTGAGTCCCCTGTCAGGAGAAGCATGTTCAGCAAGATCGTCGTCGGCTACATTCCGACACCCGAGGGGGTCGCCGCGCTCGACGCGGCGATCTCCCTCGCCCGGCCCGAGCGGTCGCACGTCACGGTCGTCAACACGGGACGGGACGGCAACTACGCCGACAAGAGCTTCGCGGTGGCCGAGGACATCGACACGATCGACCTCCAGCTCGCCAACGCCGACATCCCGCACGACGTGCGTCAGCCGACCTCCGGCCGCTCCGCCGCGGACGAGATCCTCGGCGCGGCGACCGAGGTCGGGGCCGACCTCGTCGTCATCGGCCTGCGCCGGCGGTCACCGGTCGGCAAGCTCATGACGGGCAGCACCGCACAGCAGGTGCTGCTCGACGCCCCGTGCGCCGTGCTGACGGTCAAGGCGCGCTGACGCGTCACGGCTCCGAGCCGACGGGCAGGCGCTGGCCCTTCGACAGTGTCGGCTCGGGCTGGCGCGGCAGCACCATCGCGACGTCGGCGCCGCCCCATGGTGAGACGCCCAGGTGCACCCAGCCACCGCGGCGGGCGGCGACGTCGCGCACCAGCGAGAGCCCGAGCCCCGTCTGCGAGAGGTCGTCGCGCACGCCGTCCATCGTGAGGTCGGGCCACTGCGCCGAGGTCGATCGCAGCACGTCGCTGCTGAAGCCCCGGCCCGAGTCGGCGACCCCGACGGCGACCGCATCCTCGAGCGGGCGCGCGTAGAGCACGACGGTGTCGTCGTCGTCATCGGTGTAGCGCAGCGCGTTCTCGATCATCGTGTCGAGGCAGGCGCGCAGGCGCTCGCTCGCACAGGTCAGCACCTCGGAGGTGGGCTCCACCTGCCACCGCCGGGTGGCGACGGCCGACCAGCGTTCGGCCGTCTGGCCGAGCAGCGCGTCGAGACGCACCTCCGTCACCTCGAGGTCACCCCCGAGGCGCATGCTGCGCACCAGTCGCTCGCAGACGCGGGTCAGGCGCGCGAGCTCCTCGTCGACGACCCGGAGGTCCTCCAGGTCGTCGCTGGCACGAGGGCTGTCGAGCATCATCTCGACGTAGCCGCGGGCGATGGTGAGCGGCGAACGCATCTCGTGCGACGTGCGCAGCGTGAGCAGCTCACGCATCGTGGACTCGGCGCGCTCGCGGGCCGCACTCGTCGTCAGGTCGGCGAGGGCCTGCTGGCGCCGTCGCACGTGCCAGATCATCAGGGCCATGAGCAGCAGCATCAGCGGGATCTCGGCCGTCTCCTGCCAGTCGAGCACGCCGGTCGCCGCGCGGTAGACGATGATCGCCCCCGTCACGACGGTGAAGACCCCGAGACCGACCCACGTGGCCCGCCGGCTCCACTGCTCGAGGCCGAAGCAGAGCGCGAACGCCGCCCAGGCGATGTGGTACGGCACCGTCTCGCTGCCGGGGATGGCGACCATCAGCAGCGAGCAGAACACCGCGACCACGCTCCAGGTCAGCAGCATCCGGTGGCGCATCACGGCTCCTCGTAGAGCCCGTAGCCGACGCCGCGCAGCGTCTCGACGGGGATGTCCTGGCCGAGCTTGCTCCGCAACCGCCCGACGCACACCTCGACGACGTTGCTGCCGGGGTCGAGGTCGAGGCGCCACACGTCGTGGAGCAGCTCCTCGCGACGGCACACCTGGCCCTTGCGGCGCATGAGGTGCACGAGCAGGGTGAACTCACGCTCGGTGAGCGAGGCGGTGACGTCGCGGAACGTGGCCCGCCGCCGGCCCAGGTCGAGCCGTATGCCGCCCGCGTGCAGCACCGGGTCGTCGGAGGCCATCGGGCCGGCGCCGACGTTGCGGCGCACCCGGGCGAGCAGTTCGGTCAGGCTGAAGGGCTTGGCCACGACGTCGACGGCTCCGCGGTCGAGCACCTCGACGCGCGTGCCGACGTCGGTGACCCCCGACAGCACGATGACGGGCGTGGCGCGATGCCTGTGCCTGATCGCGTCGAGAACCGTCAGGCCGCTCGCCCCGGGCATCACGAGGTCGAGCACGACGAGATCGACGGCCATGACGTCGAGGCGGTCGATGGCCGCCCTGGCGGTCGCCGCGGTGACCACCGAGTGTCCCTCGGACGTCAGCGACCGCGTCAGCAGCCCCCGCACCCGCTCCTCGTCGTCGACGACCATGACCTTCGCCATGAGTGGCTCCTTGTCCCCCAGGTCCCACCGGCCCCCCAGCCTGTCGACCAGTGAAGCAGGACGCGGACGCCCCGGGGTGCGATGCCCGAGAAGTCCGGTTCGCGGCTACGGTCGGCGGGACAAAGCGGATTCGTCGGCGCCCGAGCGTCTTTCGCGTTCTACTTGAGGAGAGTCGTCGCGGGCACGAGGGGGTCGGGCCCGCAGCAGCAGGGAGCATTGGGGATGCGTCAGCGGATGGAGCGCCTGCTCGCGGCGGGGGTGGCCGCGAGCTTGGGATGCGCCGTGCTCACCGGTGCGCTCGGCGCCGTCACGGCTCGTGCCGATGACGGTTCGACGGTTGCGACCCCCTCGCCGACGGTGCCGCCGAGCCTCGGCTTCGGCCCAGCCCTCGGCGCGACTGCGCCGTCTGGCCGGTCGCCCACCGACACCTCCGGCGCGGCGGGTGGCTCAGACGGCACCCCGGCCCGCACGGCCGACCCCCTGACCACGCTCGGCGGTCTCGGCGGTGTGCTTGTCACGCCCCTGTTCGAGCGGCTCCTCCTCGCGGCCGGTGCCGTGGTGACCGCCCAGCAGGCCGAGCCGGCCGGCACGGGCGTCGTGCCGCAGGACGCCCAGCCCGGGCAGCCGGGTGCGTCGGCGGACGCGGCGCCTGACCCGGCGACGCTGCAGCCGGGCGGAGGCACGAGCGCCACCTCGTCGTCCTGGCAGCCGAGGGCCCCCATCCAGATCCCGACGGCCGTGCCCGTCCCGCCGAAGGGATCGGGCGACGGCCAGCTGACCAAGGAGCAGATCATCTGGGCGGCCTACACGGCGGCGGCCGAGAAGAAGCGCTCCTGCCACATCCCGGTCATGCTGCTCGCCGCCATCGGCGAGGTCGAGTCGTCCTCGCTGCGCGGCCGCCGCCTCGACGCGTCGCACGACGCGGTGCCACCGGTCCGGGGGCCCGCCCTCACCGGCGGCAGCTACGCCGCGATCCGCGACAGCGACGGTGGGCGCTACGACGGCGACCCCGTGTGGGACCGGGCCGTGGGCCCGATGCAGTTCATCCCGGCCACCTGGCGGATCTGGGGCGCGGACGGCAACGGTGACGGCATACGAGATCCGCAGAACATCGAGGACGCGACGCTCGCGGCCGCGAACTACCTGTGCGCGGGAGGGCGCGACCTGTCGCAGGCGGCAGACCTGCGGGCCGCGGTGCTGTCGTACAACCACTCGCAGCGCTACCTCTCGACCGTGGTCGGCATCATCCAGGCAGTGACGTCCGGCGCCCTCGCCGGCCCCTGAGCGCATCCCTCGCCGGCAACTCCCACCCATCCGGTGGGGATGGATCGGATGCCGGACCCGTTTGGGTCTGGATAATGGTCGGTTATACATTCGATCACATGACCGTCACCGACTCCTCGCCCGCGACCGCGCCTGCGCGCCCCGGCACCCGGCCCCCACGCGGCGGCCGCTCAAACGGGCAGTGGAAGGTCGACGGCACCGAGCCGCTCAACGGCAACGAGACGTGGAAGCAGGAGGACAACGGCCTCAACGTGCGCGAGCGGATCGAGCAGATCTACTCGCGCGAGGGCTTCGACTCCATCCCCACGCAGGACCTCTCCGGGCGGTTCCGCTGGTGGGGCCTCTACACGCAGCGCAAGCCCGGCATCGACGGCGGCCGCACCGCGCAGCTGAGTGACGACGAGCTGAGCGACCGATACTTCATGCTCCGCGTCCGCAGCGACGGCCAGGCGCTGACGCCCGAGCGGCTGCGCGTCCTCGGCGGCATCTCCACCGACTTCGCCCGTGACTCGGCCGACATCACCGACCGGCAGAACATCCAGTACCACTGGGTCGGCATCGAGGACGTCCCCGAGATCTGGCGGCGGCTCGAGGCGGTCGGCCTGCAGACCACCGAGGCGTGCGGCGACACCCCGCGCGGCTTCCTCGGCAGCCCGGTCGCCGGGGTCGCGGCCGACGAGATCATCGACCCCACCCCGGTCATCCAGGGGATCACCGAGAAGTACCTCGGCGACCTCGACCTGTCGAACCTGCCGCGCAAGTTCAAGACGGCCATCACCGGCCACCCCAGCCTCGACGTCGTGCACGAGATCAACGACGTGTCCCTCGTCGGCGTCGTGCACCCCGAGCTCGGCCCCGGCTTCGACCTCTGGGTCGGCGGCGGGCTGTCGACCTCTCCCCGTCTGGCCGAGCGCATCGGCGTCTTCGTCTCCGAGGACGACGCGGTCGACGTGTGGCACGGGGTCATCTCGATCTTCCGCGACTACGGCTACCGCAGGCTGCGCAACAAGGCCCGCCTCAAGTTCCTCATGGCCGAGTGGGGCCCGGAGAAGTTCCGCGAGGTGCTCGAGACCGAGTACCTGGGGCACCCGCTCCCCGACGGCCCGCCGCCCGCACCCGCCACCGGCCCCGGCGACCACGTCGGCGTGCACCTGCAGAAGGACGGCAACTACTACGTCGGCGCCGCCCCCACCGTCGGTCGCATCAGCGGCACCCTGCTGACCCGGCTCGGCGACCTCGTCGAGACCTACGGCGCCAGCGCGGTGCGGCTCACGGCCCACCAGAAGCTCGTCGTCCTCGACGTGCCGGCCGACCGCGTCGACGACTTCGTCACCGATCTCGAGGGCCTCGGTCTCACGGCGAAGCCGAGCCCGTTCCGGCGCACCACGATGGCGTGCACCGGCATCGAGTACTGCAAGCTCGCCATCGTCGAGACGAAGCAGACCGCGACCGACGCCATCGCCGAGCTCGAGACGCGCCTCGCCGACCTCGTCGAGGACGGCTCGCTCGACACCCCGATCCTGCTCAACATCAACGGCTGCCCCAACTCCTGCGCGCGCATCCAGACCGCCGACATCGGCCTCAAGGGTCAGCTGGTGACGGTCGACACGCCGGGCGGAGCAGAGCAGGTGCCCGGCTTCCAGGTGCACCTCGGCGGCGGCCTCGCCTCCGTCGAGCGCGCCGAGGCCGGCCTAGGGCGCACCGTCCGGGGCCTCAAGGTGACGGCCGACGAACTGCCCGACTACGTCGAGCGCGTCGTGCGCACGTTCGCCGACCAGCGCGAGCAGGGCGAGACCTTCGCCCAGTGGAGCCACCGTGCCGAGGAAGGAGCCCTCCAGTGACCGCAGTCCCCCTGGCCACCCCCAAGGTGCCGCGCAAGCGGCGCTCCGAGGCCGAGCTCAAGGCGATCGTCGACGACTTCAACGCGACGCTCGGCGCCGACCCGGAGCACGAGCCGACCGCCGACGAGGTCGCCGCGTGGGCCGCGTTCCACTTCGACGGCTCGCTCGCCGTGGCGTGCTCGATGGCGGATGCCGTTCTGCCGCACGTGGTCTCGCGCTTCGCGCCCGGCGTCGACGTGCTGTTCCTCGACACCGGCTACCACTTCTCCGACACGATCGTCACGCGTGACATCGTCGCGGAGGACCTGCCGATCAACCTCGTCAACGTCATGCCGGAGCTGACCGTGGCGGAGCAGGACGAGAAGTACGGCGCGCGGCTCTACGAGCGCGACCCGGCCCTCTGCTGCCAGATGCGCAAGGTCGAGCCGTTGGCCCGCACCCTGCCGCTCTACGAGGCCTGGGTCACCGGCGTACGCCGTGAGGAGAGCCCCACGCGCACCGACACCCCGCTCGTCAGCTGGGACGAGAAGAACGGGCTGGTGAAGATCAACCCGCTCGCTGCGTGGACCTTCGACGAGCTCCTGGCGTATGCAGCCGACAACCAGGTCGAGGTCAACTCCCTTCTCTCCGACGGCTATCCGTCCATCGGCTGCGAGCCGTGCACCCGCCGGGTCGAGCCCGGCGAGGACCCCCGCGCCGGCCGCTGGGCCGGCTTCGCCAAGACCGAGTGCGGACTCCACACATGACGACGACCACGAAGACCGTTGACCCGCAAGCCGACCCGGTGAACGCGGTCGACGACGCGACGACGACGGCATACGTCGGCGGGTCGTCGGCGCCCGACCGTCGGCTGAGCCAGCTCGACGCCCTCGAGGCCGAGGCGATCCTCGTCATCCGCGAGATGGCCGGCGAGCTCGAGCGCCCCGCGCTGCTCTTCAGCGGCGGCAAGGACTCCGTCGTCATGCTGCACCTCGCGACGAAGGCCTTCTGGCCGGCGCCGATCCCGTTCCCGGTGCTGCACGTCGACACGGGCCACAACTTCCCCGAGGTGCTCGCCTACCGCGACGAGACCGTCGATCGGCTCGGCCTGCGCCTCGTCGTCGCGAGCGTGCAGGACTACATCGACGACGGCCGGCTGCGCGAGCGCGCCGACGGCACGCGCAAC
>JABFXB010000484.1 GCA_013361975.1 Dermatophilaceae bacterium | reverse complement strand
TGCGCGACGTCGCGGAAGGCGCCGCGGTCGCAGAAGGCGCCACCGACGACGACTGCCACCGGCCCCGAGCCGTACGCCTCGTAGGCGATCGTCGTGCCGTCGGTCGAGGTGGCCTTGTGGACCTGGCTCATCACTGTCTCCTCTGGTTGCTGCGACCCGCGTCTCGGATCCTCACCCATGCGTCGATCGAAGGCCAGCAGGATCGACAGTTCGATTTTCGAAGTGCTGGTTCCGTTCACGTGCGTTTGCGCGAGAACACCTCGCGTTGCTCGTCCTCGGGGACCGTGTCCATGAACTCCATGACGGCCTCGGAGAGCGCCGGCCACGTCTTGTGCTGCTCGATGGGCACGACGGTGCCGACAACCTGGTCGGCGTGCACCTCGATGAGATTCCAGGACTGGGGACCATCGACGCCCATGAGCAGCTCGCGGGGAGCGCCGACGTCGTCGACATAGCTCACGCCGCCCGCGACGAAGACCGGAACACGGCCGATGGTGCCGAAGCTCGTCACGTGGAGGTGGCCGCTGAGCACGGCACGCACGTCGGTCGGCTCGATCACGTCGCGGAGCCGGTCGACGTCGTCGAAGTCGAGCAGCTGCATGACGGGTGAGCGATAGGTGATCGGTGCGTGGTGGATGACGAGGAGGCTGCCGTGCTCCGCAGGTCGTGAGAGCTCGTCGGCCAGCCAGGCGTACTGCGCGTCGGAGAACCCGCCGTGGTGGTAGCCCGGCACGGCGGAGTCGAGCGCGATGATGCGCAGGCCGCCGACCACGGTGACAGAGTCCTGGGGGTCCTCGGTGTCGAGGCCGTGGAGCCGCTGGGCCATCGGACCTCTCTCGTCGTGGTTGCCGCCGGTCAGCACCAGGGCTGCCCCCAGACGCTCGACGACCGGTTCGACGATCTCGAGCAGCAGGTCGTACGCAGCGGGGTCACCGCTGTCGGCCAGGTCGCCGCTGATGACGAGGGCGTCGATGCGCTCCCCCGAGGCCTCGACCCGGGCCAGGGCCTTGCGCAGCTGCTCGGGTGTGTCGATGTGGCCGGCCAGCAGGCCACCGCCGGCGATGAGGTGCGGGTCGGAGAGGTGGGCGATGACGTGAGTCGGCGCAGGCCGCGAACCGGTGAGGGCCATGAGCCCAGCCTAGGCCTCGCCAGCCACGAGGAGACCCCGGGAATGCCTTCGTCCAGAAGCCGTTCCGCGGTCAGTGGCGGAGCTGGCAGGCGGGGCACCAGTAGAGTCGCCGCCCTGCGATCTCGTTCTGCTGCAAGATGTTTCCGCACCGCGGGCACGGTTCGCCAGTGCGCTTGTAGACGAGGAAGCGTCTCTCGAAGGTGTCGCCGAGGCGCTCGCCGGTGAGCTGGCGCGCGATGGTTCGCGCACGCCCGGACCGTCTGGCCCGCTGGGCCGCCTCCACCTGGTCCGGCATCGTGATGATCTGCGAGAAGGCTCGCCCCAGCGGCATCAGCAGCACGAGGTCGTCCCAGATCTGGTGCCACACCTCTTGGGACAGGTCGCGACCCGGCGTGAGCGGGTCGACCGCCAGGCGGTGCAGCACCTCGCAGCGGTAGACGTTGCCCACGCCTGCCACCACGGACTGGTCCATGAGCAGCTCGGCGATGGTGCGTCGGCTGCGGTGCAGTCGCTCCCACCCGACATGGGGCTGACTGCGCCGGCGCAGCGGGTCGGGCCCGAGGGTGGCGACGATCTCTCGCCGACGGGCACGGTCGACCAGGGTGCAGATCATCGGCCCGCGCAGGTCGGCCCAGTGTCCGGGCCCGATGAGACGCAACCGAACCGCCCCCACCGGCGACGGCGGAACCGCTGCCTGCATCGGCCGCACCGGGAACTGGCCGATCAGGCCGAGGTGCACGTGCAGCGCCACGTCGCCGACGTCGACGAACAGGTGCTTGCCCCAGGCCTCGGCCCGCTCGAGCACCTTGCCGTCGAGACGCTCGGCATCGGCGGCGAAGCGCCCTTGCGGACTGCTCGCCTCGACAGGGTGACCCTTGAACGCCCGCTCCAGACGGTCGGCGAGCGCATGGATCGTGTGGCCCTCAGGCATGGGATGGCCTTCCGTCTTCATGTCTGGCCTTCAGCGCCTGGCCGGCGCCGACCGGCGGTGTCAGTCGCGGGTGGGCGACGACATGCCCATCAGGCCGAGGATGCGCCGGAGGTCCTCCATCGAGGCGAACTCCACGGTGATCTTGCCCTTGCGCTGGCCCAGCGCGATCGCGACACGGGTCTCGAGGTGGTCGGACAGGTTGGTCGTGAAGTCGTCGAGCTGTGGGTGGCGGCTGCCGGCCCGCGGCCGGCGCGGCTTGGGGGCATCGTTGCCCTCACCCAGGGCCACCAGCTCCTCGACGTTTCGCACGGAGAGTCCCTCGGCGACGATGCGCTGCGCCATCCGCTCCATCGCCCCGCCGTCGGCCATTCCGAGCAGCGCACGGGCGTGACCGGCGCTCAGCACTCCGGCCGCGACCCTGCGCTGGACCAGCGGCGGCAGCTTCAGCAGGCGCAGCGTGTTGGAGATCTGCGGCCGCGAGCGGCCGATGCGGGTCGCGAGCTCCTCGTGCGAGCACCCGAAGTCGTCGAGCAGCTGCTGGTAGGCCGCTGCCTCCTCGAGGGGGTTGAGCTGGCTGCGGTGCAGGTTCTCGAGCAGAGCGTCGCGCAGGAGGTCGTCGTCGCTCGTGTCCTTGATGATGGCCGGGATGACGCCGAGGTCGGCAGCCTGCGAGGCGCGCCACCGGCGCTCACCCATGATCAGCTCATACGCCTTGCCGTCGGCTTCGGCCAGCTGGTCGGCCGGGATGCGGCGGACGACGACCGGCTGGAGCACGCCGATCTCGCGAATCGAGTGGACCAGCTCCGCCATGTGGTCCTCGTCGAAGACCGTTCGGGGCTGCTTGGGGTTCGGGCGGATCGACTCGATGTCGAGCTCGGCGAACTCGGCACCCGGGACCACGGCCAGGCCGCTCGTCGCGTCCTCGAGCCTGTCGTCGGGGTTCACGCCGGACGTGCTCTCGGCCGCTGCTGCGACGGTTTCGGCTTCGGTTGCCGGCGAGGCGCCGTTCTGGCCGTCCGTCCGCGGCTCCGGCGCCGGCGCGGACGAGGCGGGAACAGCGTCCACGGCCGGAGCAGACGCGGCTTCTACGCCGGCTGAGTCCCTCTCGGTCGCGTCGACCGGCGGACTGGCCTGCTTCTGCTCGGTGAAGAAGACATCGACGGGCCGCCCCGCGCCCCCGCTCGGTGCGCTCGGGATGAGAGCCCCCAGGCCCCGACCCAGTGCTCGACGCTTCTCCGCCATTCGCCAACCCCTTGTCGTCATCGACGCGGCCATCGCGTCCGGCGTCAGTCTAGGTGGTGGCCGATGCTGCACTGTGCAACCGCTCCGTGGAGTCGTCGCCGCGTGGCGGAGTGCTCTTCCCCTCGTTTCACGTGAAACGGAAGATGCACCTGATGCAGCGGAGGCGCTGTTTCACGTGAAACGGGACCGACACATCCATGGCGGTCCCGTTTCGACAGTGAGCGACGGCCTGGGCGCTCAAGCCTGACCGGCCGCGCCACGGTCGGCGAGCTCGCCGGCCGCCTCGAGGTAGGCGAGTGCTCCGCTGCTGGCCGGGTCGTACGTCATCACGGTCTCTCCGAAGCTGGGCGCCTCGGACACCCGCACCGAGCGCGGCACGGTCGTGCGAAGCACCTGCTCCGGGAAGTGCTCGCGCACCTCGTCGGCCACCTGGGCCGAGAGCCGCGTGCGCCCGTCGTACATCGTGAGCAGGATGGTCGACACGTGCAGGGCCGGGTTCAGATGGCGCTTGACCAGGTCGATGTTCTTGAGCAGCTGCGAGAGTCCCTCGAGCGCGTAGTACTCGCACTGGATCGGGATGAAGACCTCGCTGGCGGCCACCATCGCGTTGACCGTGAGCAGGCCGAGGCTCGGTGGGCAGTCGATGAGGATGTAGTCGTACGCGTGACCCTGGTCAGCCGCCGCCGTGATCGCCTTCTGGAGCCGGGACTCGCGGGCGACGAGGGAGACCAGCTCGATCTCGGCGCCCGCCAGGTCGATGGTCGCCGGAGCGCAGTGCAGGTTCTCGACGGTCGAGCAGGGCTGTACGACCTCGAGCAAGGGCGTGCCGTCGACGAGCACGTCGTAGATGGAGGGCACCTCGGCGTGGTGGTCGATGCCGAGGGCGGTGCTGGCATTGCCCTGCGGGTCGAGGTCGATGACGAGCACCGAGAGTCCGGCCTGCGCCAGCGCAGCCGCGATGTTCACCGTGGTGGTCGTCTTGCCGACGCCGCCCTTCTGGTTGGCCACGGTCAACACTCGCGGAGACACGGGCTTGGGGAACGGGCGGCCCGTGAGCTGGATGCGCCGACGGGCGTTCTCGGCCAGCTCCCTCGCCAGTGGGGTGTCGCTGCCCGGCGTCGGCAAGGCGGCGACGAGGGCCTCACGATCGGCGTGATCCACCAGCTGGCGGGCCGCGTCGAGTGACTCATCCACAACGTTGTCCCCAGCCCCGTCCTGGGGGTTTTCCCGTTCAGAACCACCGAAGCGGCCCGCGTCGTCCACCGCGTTTTCCACAGGAGCGGCCGACTCGCTGTGCTGCTCACCCCGGTGGGTGGGGTCCGGCTCCTTCCCGACCACCTCGCTCAGCTGTGCCGGCTGTGCACTGTCGCCCGGCTCCGCCCGCGCAGCCGGGTCTGCCGAGGTCAGCGACGTCGGCCCCTCTGAACCGGTCTCGTCGGTTGCGGACGCGCCCTCGGCGTCGGAACCGTCCCCCGCGATGCCGGGTTCGGGCGCGTAGCTCGCCTCCTCGTCGACTCGCTCCGGTTCAGCAGCTGCGGGAGTGGCGGCCTCGAACGAAGAACTCCGGAACACGTGCTCATCGGACGCCGACGTCGTCGCCACCAGCGGGGAGTCGCCGACCGTGACACCGTGGGCGCCGGAGTCAGCGGCGTCGGTGTGAGCGGCGTCGGTGTGAGCGTCATCCTCAGCGCCCGTTTCACGTGAAACGCCCAGCCTGCGAGCCAACCAACCCAGACGTCGGTGCTCGGGCGCCGGGTCGGGTTCACTCGGCCAGCCGAGGTTGGTCGACATCGTCACAGGGAGCGCACCTCCGGTTTTGAGGGCCGACCCGTCCGCCCACGCGGCCTGGGCCGACCATCGAATGGTCTGGACACGATCATGACTGATGGCGCCGACGACCGCCCGCCGCCGGGCCGGAGCGTCGCGAACCACGCGGTCGATCTGCGCGCCGACGCGCCGAACCGGCGCTGGACGGCTGCCGCGAGAGGAACCGTCGCCGATCCACTGTCTCGCCGACAGCCGCGCGAATCACCAGTGTCGGCGCGTCGAGCAGCTCGGCTCCGAACGCCTCGACCTCGGCATCGACGACGCCGAGGCGGGTCAGGGCTGTACGGCTCTCTTCGAGCTCCCCCTGGGCGCGCGATCCCTTGAGGGCGAGGAGCGCACCGCCCGGCCGGAGCAGGGGCAGGGTCCATTCCGCGAGCTGGATGATGTTGGAGACGGCACGCGCCGTGACCCAGGGCGCGTCGAGCCGGTCCCACAGTCCCTCGGCGCGTGCGGTGTGCACCGTGACGTTCGGGAGGCCCAGCCGAGCGACCGTCTCGGACAACCAAGCAGTGCGTCGCGCCAGCGGCTCCACGAGGTGGAGCTCGAGATCGGGCCGGGCGATCGCCAGCGCCAGACCCGGAAGGCCAGCACCGGAGCCGACGTCGATCACCCGCTGCACGTCGCCCGTCACTGGGATCGCCTCGTGCACGACGGCGCAGTTGAGGACGTGACGGTCCCAGAGCCGCGGCGCCTCGCGGGGACCGATCAATCCGTGGGTGATCCCGGTGTCGGCGAGGATCGCGACGAACTGTTCGGCGAGCGGGAGCCGTGCACCGAAGACGGCGGCCGCAGTCTCCGGCGTGGCCGCCACCACCCCTGCCGGCTGCGCCTGACGGGAGGGCTGAGCCAGCCCGCCAGGCTCGGGAGCTTCGTGGCTCACGCGCTCCCACTCCTCAGGTAGTTGGTCCGGCCACGTCTCTCCACGAGCCGTGTTTCACGTGAAACGTGAGCGTCAGACAGGAAGAATCACGATGTGGCGGTGGGGGTCGACGCCCTCGGACTCCGAGACGAGTCCGGCAGCAGCCACCTCGTCGTGCACGACCTTGCGCTCGAAGGCGCTCATCGGCTCGAGGGAGCGCTTCGTCCCGGACTCCTTGACCTCGGCGATAGCCACCTTGGCGAGCTCCACGAGGGCCGAGCGTCGCTGCGCACGGTGGCCGGCGATGTCGAGCATGAGCCGGCTCCGCTCGCCGGTCTCGGCCTGCACGGCCAGGCGGGTCAGTTCCTGGAGGGCCTCGAGCACCTTGCCGTCGGCGCCGACGAGACGACGCGGCACGCGGCCCTCGTCCGAGTCGACGATGGCGATCGCCGCCCGGTCGCCGTCGACGTCGACGTCGATGTCACCGTCGAGGTCGGCGATGTCCAGAAGCGTCTCGAGGAAGTCGGCAGCAACCTCACCCTCGCGCTCGAGCTGGCGGACGCGCAACTTCTTCTCGCCCTTCTCCGCCTTGGCGGGCTCGACGTCCGCGAGGTCGCCATCACGCGTCTCCGCCGACTCGACGGAGCCGGCCGAGCCGGACGAGCCGGCCGACCCGGCCGAGTCAGACGAGCCGGCCGAGTCAGACGAGCCGGCCGAGTCGGCAAGGTCAGCCGCAGCGGCGTTCTCGATGGCCCCGGTGGGCTCGTCAGCGGCGGCGAGGTCGGTCTGCTTCTCGGCCTCAGTGGCCTGCGTGTCGCTCATGGTTAGCTCCTTCGTTCACCTGAGCCGGCTGTGGAAAAGTCG
>JABFXB010000379.1 GCA_013361975.1 Dermatophilaceae bacterium | reverse complement strand
GTGGTCCATGTGGACGACCGCGACCGGCCCCTCCTCGGCCAGCGCCAGCTCGACCCCGCGGGCGAGGGTGGTCTTGCCGGCACCGCTCGGCCCGTCGACGGCCACGACCACGACGTCGCCGCAGCGCGGTGCGGCCGTCAGGGCGAGCGAGACCACCGCGGCGACGTGCCGGTCGCTCGGCGGCACCGTCACCTCGTCCCACATGGGCGCGACACTAGCCGGTCGCGGCGCTGGCCTAGCCTTGTCGCATGCCCGTGGCCACCAGAGTCATCGCCTGCCTCGACGTCGACGCCGGACGCGTCGTCAAGGGCGTCAACTTCGAGAACCTCCGCGACGCGGGCGACCCGGTCGAGCTCGCCAAGGTCTACGACGACCAGGGCGTCGACGAGCTGACCTTCCTCGACGTCACGGCGAGCAGCGGCGACCGCGAGACGACCTACGACGTCGTGCGGCGCACCGCCGAGCAGGTGTTCATCCCGCTCACCGTCGGCGGCGGCGTGCGCACCGTCGACGACGTCGACCGGCTCCTGCGCGCGGGCGCCGACAAGGTGGGCGTCAACACGGCGGCCATCGCCCGCCCCGAGCTCATCTCGGAGATCGCGAGTCGCTTCGGGGCCCAGGTGCTCGTCCTCTCGGCAGACGTGCGACGCCGGGTCGGCGACGACGGACGGCCGACCGACGACTTCGTCATGACGACGCACGGCGGCCGCACGCCGGTCGACCTCGACGCCGTCGAGTGGTGCGCCCGCGCGGCAGAGCTGGGCGCCGGCGAGATCCTGCTCAACTCGATGGATGCCGACGGCACCAAGGACGGCTTCGACCTCGAGCTCATCCGGCGGGTCCGAGCGGCCGTCTCGGTGCCGGTCATCGCGAGCGGCGGCGCCGGCCGGGTCGAGCACTTCGCCCCCGCCGTCGCGGCCGGCGCCGACGCCGTCCTCGCGGCGAGCGTCTTCCACTTCCGCGAGCTGACCGTCGGCGAGGTCAAGGACGCGCTGCGCATGGCGGGCGTCACCGTCCGCTGAGTCAGCTGATGCCGAGCTCGGCGCCCTGGAGAGCGGCGATGTCGTCCGCGTCGCCCTCGAAGCCCACGCGGGCCACGCTCTTGCGGCCGTACGCGTAGAGGACGAGCTCGCCGACGGGCCCGCGCAGCACGACGGTGCCGTGCGCGTCGGGCAGCCTTGCCGCATAACGGCCCTGGCCCTCGGCGATGAGCACGATGCCGGTGGGCACCTTGCGGAACATGAGGCGGGCCGAGCGGCGCAGCGCCGACCACAGCTTGCCCTCGAGCTGCGGCGCCAGCTCGCGGGGCTCCCAGCCTGTCTGCGCGCGGCGCACGTCCTCGTGGTGCACGAAGAACTCGATGAGGTTGGTGATCTCGTCGACCTTGGCGTTGGACATGGGGTTCCAGGCCGGTGCGCCGCGACGCACCCGGTCGACGACCGCGGCGTAGTCGCCGTTCGCGATCCTGCCCTGCTCGCGGTCGAGGTGCGCCTCGAGGAACGGGACGAACCGGCCGACCGAGAGGTCGGGGCGGTTCTCGCGCACGAGCAGGTGCGCGGCGAGGTCGCGCGTCTGCCAGCCCTCGCAGAGCGTCGGCCGGTCGGGCCCGAGGCGGTCGAGCTCGTCGCAGAGCTTGAGGCGTTCGGACCTGGCGTGGCGCGTCATGTCCCCATCCTGTCAGGGCCGTCGCAGCGGACCCTGAACAACTCGTTGGAACCCGGGTGCGATCGGTCCGTAGGGTCGGACGGTGATCGAGCTCGTGCGCCCCTCCGTCGACCTCCACGAGGCATGGTGGGAGATGGTCGACGAGTTCGCGGGAGCCACGATCCACGGCTCGGGCTACCACCCGCGCGACCGCGAGGTGCTCGCCGATCCGCAGGCCTTCGCAGAGTGGGTCGACTGGCTCGGCCGGCAGGAGCACCCGGACGAGCCGCTACCACCCGAACGCGTGGCGTCGAGCCACCGCTGGGTCCTCGACGACGGGCGCCTCGTCGGCACCGTCGCGATCCGCCACGCGCTCACCCCGTCGCTGGTGGCCGAGGGCGGTCACATCGGGTATGCCGTCCGGCCGGCCGCGCGTCGCCGTGGCGTCGCGACGGCCGCCCTCGCGCAGGCTCTCGGCGTCGCCGCCCGCCGGGGGATCGACCCGGTGCTCGTGACGTGCGACCTCACCAACGTCGCTTCGGCGCGCACCATCGCCGCGTGCGGCGGCGTGCTCGAGGACTCGCGCGACGGCGTGCTGCGCCACTGGATCCGGACGGGGGCGACCGCCGACCCGATCGGGAACGGTCCGATCGAGACACGGCTCGCGCGGCTCGTCCCGGTGACGTGGGACGACGCGCGCGCCATGGTGGCCGGTGACCGGCGGCGTGGCTGGGCGTCGGGCTACCCGCGGGAGGACGACCTCGACGCGGTGCGGTCGATGACCTCGGACGACCCCGACCCGTGGACGCCACGGCACGTCGTGCGCCGCTCCGACGGGCTCGCCGTCGGCACCATCGGCTGCTTCGGGCCGCCCGTGGACGGCGTCGTCGAGGTGGGCTACGGCCTCGTCGAGTCGGCGCGTGGCGGTGGCCTGATGACCGACGCCCTCTCCGGGATGGTCCGGGCGATCGAGGCGGCCGGCCTCCGGGTCGTGGCACACACCCTGCCCGACAACGTGCCGAGCCACCGGGTCCTCGCACGGCTGGGGTTCGTGTGCGAGGACGACACCCCGCCCGAGTGGCTGTGGGTGCGGCAGAGCGGTGCCGGTGTTGTCGCTCCCGCGTGAGAGGCTGAGGGGTCGACCACAGGGCAGCACACCAGGGGAGCCGAATCGCGTGAACGTCCCGACCACATCGACCCTTCGGGAGGGTCTCGCCGTCATCGGCCGGGGCATCAAGGGACAGCCCCGGTGGTTCGCGCTCGCCGTCCTCGGCAGCATCGTCTACGGCGTCATGACGAGCCTCACGGCGGCAGCCATCGGCTACGTCGTCAGGCAGGCCGTGACCCCGGCGATCGCGGCCCGCCACGTCACCGCGTCGCAGCTGTGGTTCATCGGGGGCGTCATGGCCGCCGTCGTGCTGACGACCACCGTCGGCGTCATCGGGCGACGGCTCGCGGGCGGCGTCGCGATGTTCAACCTCGGCGCGATGTACCGCCAGCGGGTCACGCGCCAGTACCTCCGCCTGCCGCTCAGCTGGCACCACCGGCACCCGTCCGGGCAGCTGCTGTCGAACGCCAACGCCGACGTCGAGGCGACGTGGAACATCTTCGCGCCCCTGCCGATGGCGCTCGGCGTCATCGTGATGCTCGTCTTCGGCATCGTCCAGATGGTCGTCGTCGACCCGTGGCTCGCGCTCGTCGGGCTCACCGTCTTCCCCATGCTCTTCCTCGCCAACGTGGCGTTCCAGCGGGCGATGTCGCCGCGCGTGACACGGGCGCAGCAGCTGCGGGCCGACGTGTCCGAGGTGGCCCACGAGAGCTTCGAGGCCGCGCTCATCGTCAAGTCGCTCGGCCGAGAGGACCACGAGGCCGAGCGGTTCAGGGTCGTCACGAACGAGCTGCGCGACGCGAACATCGACGTCGGCCGCACCCGGGGCCGCTTCGACCCGGCCATCGAGGCCATCCCGACCATCGGCACGCTCGCCGTCCTCTTCGTCGGCACCCTGCGCGTGCGTAGCGGCCTCCTCTCGGCCGCCGAGGTGGTGCAGATCGCCTATCTCTTCTCGATCCTCGCCTTCCCGGTGCGGGCGCTCGGCTGGGTCCTGGCGGAGCTGCCCCGCGCCGTCGTCGGCTGGAACCGCGTCTCGGCGGTGCTCGACGCGACGGGGAGCATGCAGTTCGGCGAGCGCAGCCTGCCGACGGGTGCGGCCAGCCACCTGCAGGCCGAGCGCCTCGCGTACGCCTACGAGATCGTCACCGAGGACGGCGCCGCCGACCTCAACCCGGCGATCGTCGACGTCACCCTCGACGTCGCGTCCGGCTCGACGGTCGCGGTGGTCGGTCCCACCGGCAGCGGCAAGTCGACCCTCACCAACCTCGTGATGCGCCTCGTCGACCCCGACAGCGGCGCGGTGCTGCTCGACGGAGTCGACCTGCGCGAGGTCCGCCGTGGCGGCGTCAGCGAGGTGGCAGCCCTCGTGGCGCAGCAGACCTTCATGTTCGACGACAGCGTCCGGGGCAACATCACGCTGGGCGCCGCCCACGACGACGACAGCGTCTGGCGGGCCCTGCACGTCGCGCAGGGTGCGGCCTTCGTCGAACGGCTGCCCGACGGGCTCGACACCCACGTCGGCGAGCGCGGGGCCAGCCTCTCCGGCGGCCAGCGCCAGCGGATCGCGCTGGCCCGGGCGGTGATCCGCCGGCCGCAGCTGCTCATCCTCGACGACGCCACCTCGGCTGTCGACCCCAGCGTCGAGCAGGCGATCCTCGGGGGCCTGCGCGAGGCCAGCTCGGGCACGACGGTCCTCGTCGTCGCCTACCGGATGGCCACCATCCTGCTCGCCGACGAGGTCGTCTACGTCGAGGAGGGCCGGGTCGTCGACCACGGCTCGCACGCCGAGCTGCTCGGCCGGTGCGCCGGCTATGAACGCCTCGTCACGGCCTACGCCCGTGAGGCCGCCGAGCGCGAGGCCATCGCCGCCGACGAGGAGTTCGACGACGACCTGCGCCTCGCCGACCACGGGCGCGGCCCGGCCGAGGAGGTCTCCCGATGAGCATGCGGTCCCAGGTCCTCGTGGAGCACCACGGCGTCGCGACCGGCAAGGACATGTCGACGTGGCAGACCCTCGAGCGAGGCGTCGAGCTGTCGCCCGAGCTGCGCAAGGGCATCTGGGTCACCGTCGCGCTGGCCGTGCTCTCCACGCTCGGCCGGGTGCTCGTCCCGTTCGTCGTCCAGCGCATCACCGACGAGGGGCTGCTCGCCGCGGGCGGCCCCGACACGGGTGTCGTCGCGACCTACATCGGCGTCGCACTGGCCGGCGTCGTGGTGACCGCCCTGTCCGCGTACTTCGTCAACGTGCGACTCTTCCGCTCGTCCGAGAACGGGCTGGCGACCCTGCGGCTCAAGGCTTTCCGCCACATCCACGACCTCGCGATGCTCACCCAGAACACCGAGCGCAGAGGGTCCCTCGTCTCGCGCGTGACGTCCGACGTCGACACGATCTCGATGTTCGTGCAGTTCGGCGGCCTCATGCTCATGATCAACCTCGCGCAGATCACCCTCGCGACGGTGCTCATGTTCGTCTACAGCCCGCTGCTCGGCCTCGTCGTGTGGCTGTGCTTCGTGCCGCTCTTCGTCATCATCCGCAAGTTCCAGGGCATCGTCGGCCGCGCCTACACTCGGGTGCGCGAGCGCGTCGGCGACATGCTCGGTGCCATCTCCGAGGCCGTCGTCGGGGCGCAGGCGATCCGGGCCTACGGCGTCGAGGACCGCACGGCCGAGCGCATCGATGCCGCGGTCGAGGCCCACCGCAAGGCCGCCATCGGGGCCCAGGCCCGGTCGGTCATCGCCTTCACGTCCGGTCAGCTCGTCTCAGGCCTCACCACGGCCGTCGTGCTCGTGGTCGGCACCGTGCTCGCCGCCCGCGGCAGCCTCACGCTCGGCGAGCTGCTGGCGTTCCTCTTCCTCGTCAACCTCTTCACGATGCCGGTGCAGCAGGCCACCGAGATCCTCAACGAGATGCAGAACGCCGTTGCCGGCTGGCGCCGCGTCATCGGCATCATCGACACGCCGGCCGACGTCTCCGACCCGGGGGAGTCCGGCGTGACCCTGCCCCGCGGGCCGATCACGGTGCAGTTCACCGGGGTCGGGTTCGCCTACCCGGGCGGCGACCAGGTGCTCCACGACGTCGACCTCACCATCGCACCCCGCAGCCGGGTCGCCATCGTCGGCGAGACCGGGTCGGGCAAGTCGACGCTGGCCAAGCTGCTGACGCGGCTCATGGACCCGAGCAGCGGCCGGGTGCTCCTCGACGGGGTCGACCTGCGCACGGTGCGCTTCTCGTCGCTGCGCTCGCGGGTCGTGCTCGTGCCGCAGGAGGGCTTCCTGTTCGACGGCACGCTGCTCGACAACATCCGGTTCGGCCGCCCGCAGGCGAGCGAGGACGACGTCCGGCTCACCCTCACCGAGCTCGGGCTCGACGCGTGGGCCGCCACCCTGCCGCTCGGCCTGGCCACCGACGTCGGCCAGCGCGGCGAGTCGCTGTCGGCGGGGGAGCGCCAGCTCGTCGCGCTCGCCCGGGCCTACCTCGCCGACCCCGACCTGCTCGTCCTCGACGAGGCGACCTCGGCCGTCGACCCGAGCACCGAGGTGCGGCTGCAGCGCGCCCTCGACTCGCTGACGCGGGGGCGCACCTCGATCGCGATCGCGCACCGGCTCTCGACGGCCCAGGCCGCTGACGAGGTGATCGTCGTCGATGCCGGCCGCATCGTCGAGCGCGGACACCACACCGAGCTGGTCAGCCTCGGTGGCGTCTACTCCCGCCTGCACGCCTCGTGGGTCGCCCAGCAGCAGGCCGTCTGACCCCTCGGCGGCCGTGAGCGGGGACAACGGCACAATGGCGGCGTGAACGACTCCACCGTCCCGACCGATCCGGCCGACCGGACGCCCGACCCCCTGTCGCTCGACCCGAAGGTCGCCGAGCTGCTCAAGCGCGACCAGCACGGGCTCGTGGCGGCCGTCGTGCAGCAGCACGACACCCGCGAGGTGCTCATGGTCGGGTGGATGGACGACGAGGCGCTGCGTCGCACCCTCACCGAGGGACGGGTGACCTTCTGGTCGCGCAGCCGCGAGGAGTACTGGCGCAAGGGCGACACGAGCGGCCACGTGCAGTGGGTCAAGGGCGTGCGCCTCGACTGCGACGGCGACGCGCTGCTCGTGA
>JABFXB010000403.1 GCA_013361975.1 Dermatophilaceae bacterium | reverse complement strand
GCGATCGTCAGGGGCATCGCGACCGCGAGCAGCCGCCACGTCGACGACCACGACGCCCATGCGGCGCGGCGGCGCCACTCGAAGGAGCGGTCGATCGCGAGGCCGACGCCCATGAGCGCGACGAGGATGGTGAACTCCGTGATGCGCTCGACCTGGGGCCGGATGAGGAGCGGGTCCAGGCGCATGCCCTCCGGCAGCGGCAGCAGGCCGATGCCCATGCCCAGGACGAGGAGCACCATGGCGGCCGAGACGGCATACCGGTCGAGGACGGTGGGGAGCACGGCTGCGAGGAACATCGCCGCGCCGGCGATGAGGTAGATCAGGTTGATCGACATGACGACGACACGGGCTCCTCGAACTGGTGACCCGATGCACCTACCCGCAGCGGCAGCCCGTCCACCGCGGCGTCAGATCGGCGTCCGATCGGCGTCAGATCGGCGTCGGATCGGCGTCAGATCCCGGGGTCCTCGCCCTCCCTGACGACGAGGAGCCACCGGTAGCCGTAGGGCTCGATGTCGACCTCCACGGCGCCGCCTGCACCGACGTCGGTCTCGCGGCGCTCGTCGAGGACGTCGAGGAGCCGGGAGCCCGGGGCGACGTCGGGCAGGGTCAGCGGGACCACCGCACCGTCGGGGCCGAAGTTGTGGATGCCGACCATGGCCCACCCGTCCGTGCGGCTGACGTGGGCGAGGGTCGAGGCCACGGGGTGGTCGAGCACGTCGACCGTGGCCCAGCCGCTCTGCGGCAGCTGCCGGTAGCGACGCACCAGCCCGCGGATGAACCACCACAGCGACCCGGCGTCGCGGCGCTGCTCGGCGACGTTGACGTGGTCCGGCCCGAAGAGGCCGTCGGGCATGGGTCGGGTGAGGCGGCGGACCGGGGCGGAGGAGAACCCGCCACCCGGTCCCTTGCTCCACTGCATCGGGCTGCGCACCGCGAGGCGTCCGGGGATGTCGAGGTTCTCGCCCATGCCGATCTCCTCGCCGTAGAACAGCACCGGGGTGCCGGGGAGGGAGAACATCAAGGAGTAGACGAGCCGCAGGCGGCGCTCGTCGCTGCCCACCATCGGCGGCAGCCGTCGTCGCAGCCCGCGGTCGTAGAGCTGCATGTCGGGGTCGGGCCCGAAGGCGTCGAAGACCTCGCGGCGCTCGGACATGCTGAGCTTGTCGAGGGTCAGCTCGTCGTGGTTGCGCACGAAGTTGGCCCACTGGCTCGTCACGTCGAGTGCCGGCCGCTCACGCAGCGCGTCCGCGAGGGGGGCCGCCTCGCCGCGGGCGAGCGAGAGGTACATCCGCTGCATCCCGATGAAGTCGAACTGCATGTTGAGCCCGTCGCCGTCGTCGCCGCCGAAGAAGCGCCGCTGCTCGGCGTAGGGCAGGTTCACCTCCCCCAGCAGCACCGCGTCGCCCACGCGCCTCGTCACGAACGAGCGCACGTCGCCGAGGTACCGGTCGGGGTTGAAGGCGTCCTCCTCGGCGTCGTCGACGCCGGGGACGCCGTCGCGCGCGAAGAGGAAGGGCACGGCGTCCACGCGGAAGCCGGACACCCCGAGCTCGAGCCAGAAGCCGAGGGTGCGCGAGATCTCTTCCTGCACAGCGGGATTGGCGATGTTGAGGTCGGGCTGGTACTTGTAGAAGTGGTGGAGGTAGTAGTCGCCGGTCTTCTCGTCGCGTTCCCAGATGCTGTCCTCCTGGTCGGGGAACACGACGTCCTTCTTGCTCGACCTCGGCTTGGTGCGGCTCCAGACGTAGTAGTCGCGGAAGGGGTCCTCGCGGCTGCGCCGCGCCGACATGAACCACGGGTGCTTGTCGGACGTGTGGTTCATGACGAAGTCGATGATGACGCGTATGCCGTGTGCCCGGGCCGTGCGCACGAGCTCGACGAAGTCGCCCAGCGTGCCGAGCTCCGGGTCGACACCGAAGAAGTCGGTGATGTCGTAGCCGTCGTCCTTGCGCGCCGTCGGGTAGAAGGGCATGAGCCAGAGGCAGGTGATGCCGAGGTCTGCGAGGTACTCGATGTGGTCGGTCATGCCGCGCAGGTCGCCCACACCGTCGCCGTCGGAGTCGTGGAAGGTCTCGACGTCGGCGCAGTAGATGACGGCGTTCTTCCACCAGAGGTCTCCGGTGTCGCTGATCCTCACCGCGCCACCCCCTGGACGCTCGGAACGCCAGTGGCCGCAGGCCTGGTCGCCGCCAGCTGCGGCAGGACGTGCTCGCCGAAGGCGTCGATGAAAGGCGCTTGGTGCTGGCCGACGAAGTGCAGGTAGAGCTCGTCCCAGCCCATGTCGACGTACTCGTGCAGCCACTCGGCGTGCCGGCGCAGATCGGCCGAGACCCGCACCGACTCGCGCACCTTCTCGGGCGACACGACCTCGCCGATGAGGTCGAACGCCTCGACGCTCTCGGTGTCCCACGCGACCGGTGGGCCCAGCACGTTGCTGCGCCACTGGTCGTGGGCGGTCGCCAGGGCCTCGTCTTCCGTGGGCGCCCAGCTGAGGTGGATCTGGAGCCGGGTCGGTCCTCGACCGCCGGCGTCCCGGTAGGCCGCGAGCACCCGACGGAGGGTTTCGGCAGGCTGGTTGACCGTGATGAGCCCGTCCGCCCAGGTGGCGTGCCGGGCCGCCGTCGCGGGCGTGACGGCCGGGCCCACGAGGTCGGGCACCGGATCGGGGAGGGTCCACAGGCGCCCGCGGTGGACGGTCACGAGCCCGTCGTGGCTCACCTCCTCGCCGTGCAGCAGGCGCCGGATCACGTCGACGCACTCGGCGAGCCGGGCGTCGCGCACGTCCTTGCGGGGCCAGTCACCGCCGGTGACGCGCTCGTTGGCGGCCTCACCCGAGCCGAGGGCCGCCCAGAAGCGGCCGGGGAACATCTGGCCCAGGGTGGCGATCGACTGCGCCACGATCGCGGGGTGGTAGCGCTGGCCCGGCGCGGTGACGACCCCGAACGCGAGGGTGGTCGTGGCCAGCGCCGCACCCAGCCAGCTCCACGCGTACCCGGACTCGCCCTGGCGGCTGCTCCACGGCACGAGGTGGTCAGACGACATGCCGGCGGTGAAGCCGGCTGCTTCGGCCGCCTGGACGTCGCGCAGCAGCTGCGCCGGGTCGATCTGCTCGTGCGAGCAGTGGAAGCCGATGACGGTCATGCCCACCCACGCAACCGCACGCGGGGCCGGGCGTCAACGGTCGCCCGACGGGTGCGCTCGTGCGAGATACGTTCTCGCGAAATCGGGTATGTGGCCGGGTTCAGCGTGGCAGCTGTCGCCAGGCCGAGACCGCCCCGTCGTCGGCGAGCCCGTCGATCACGGCGGTGCTCAGCAGCGTGTGGCCCGTCGCGTTCGGGTGGTCGCCGTCCTCGAGCAGGTCGTCGGTCGGGTCGCGGTCGCCCAACTCGCCCTTGAGCGGCGTGTAGGCGTCGACATAGACGGCGCCGGTGCCCGCTGCGACCTGCGCGACCGTCGTGTTGACGAGGCGGGTGAGCGCGTCGCTGCCGAGCACGAAGTCGGAACCGAGGGCGCGGCCGACGGCACCGTCGAGGGTCACGTTCCAGTACCCGAGCACGGCGATGCGCAGGTCGGGTCGGGTGTCGATCAGCCTGACGTCGTGGATGATCCGGGTCAGGCCGTCGCGCAGCCCCGCGATGGTGGCGGACCAGCAGTCCGAGGTGGCCGCCGGCATGCACCCCCGGTCGGCCACGCTCCCGAGGTCGAAGTCGTTGGCGCCCACCTGCACGATGACGAGGTCGGCGTCCGCCAGGTGCCCCCGCGTCGGCGAGGTGAGCAGGTCGTCGGCGACGTCGGTCGTCGTCCAGCCGCCGGTCGCGTCGTTGTGCACCACCCAGGGCCGCTGGGTCAGGCGCTGCAGCCGACTGCCGACCTGCTCGACGTAGCCGGTGCAGCCGCAGGTGTCGGCGGACGGCACGGAGTCGCCGAGACCCACGACCGTCAGCGGCCCCGGCGGTTCGGTCGAGCCCGGCGGCGTCGAGCTGGGTCCAGGGCTCGCGTATGCCGTCGCGCCGGTCCCGGGGGCCGTCGAGGTCGCCGGGGCTCCAACGGCGCCCTGCGCGGACGTCCCGCCGGGCCCGAGGTCGGGGACGACGCCGCTCACCGCCAGGGCCACGAGCACCGCGAGCCCGAGCACCGCGGCGACGATGTGGTGGGGGTGGGGACCTCCCGTTGAGCGACCCACCTGGTCACCCGGCGGCTCCCCGGTCGCACCCGACGGCATACGGACGCCCCACCAGTCAGGCATGGAAGCCCGGCAGGGTCTGGGCCAGCCACGTGAGGGCGGCGGGCACGTAGGGGGTGAAGACGCCGTTGCGGTGGCCGCCGTGGGCGAGCACGGTGCCGGCGACGTCGAGGGGGGCGTGCGCCACGCTGAGGAAGCGCGACGTGCTCGGGTAGGAGAGCTGGTCGTCCCGGGAGGTGAGCACCCACATCGCGAGCGGTGGGGGCGAGGTCCGTGCCATCGCGACGAGGTCGTAGTCACGCAGCCCGCGGCTGCTGAGCGGGTCGTAGGAGCGGGAGAAGTCAGGGCGGAAGTAGCCGAGCAGCACGATGGACGCGCCGAAGACGTCGGGGTGTCGCATCGAGACCGAGGCGGCGCACCACGCGCCGTAGGAGTAGCCGATCGTCGCCCACGCCGTCCGGGTCCGCTCGACCCGGAAGTGGTGGATCGTCCAGGCCGGGATGTCGCGGGACAGCCAGGTGTCGGTCTGCGGCTGGCCGGGCGCGCCGTTGACGCACTCGGTGTCGAGTCCCGCGGGGGTGTCGATGCGCGGGACGACGACGATGGACGGCGCCATCCGGTGCGCCGCGGTCAGCGAGTCGATGTCGGAGAGGAAGCTCAGCCGGAGGAAGCTCTTCGGGCCGCTGGGGAAACCGTGCAGGCCGAGGATGACCGGGTAGGTGCGCCTCGCTCGGGGGTCGTAGCCGACGGGGAGGTAGACGTACACCTGGCCCTCGGCGTGCGAGCGCCCGGCGACCACGGTGTAGGTCTGCAGCCGCGACCCCGGCTGCGCGAGTGGCGGGAGCGTGGCCGGCGTGGTCAGGCCCCGCAGCCCCGGACCCCGCACGGCCGCCGCGACCACCTCGTGGGCGCTGCCGCCGTGGTGGACGTCCAGGGCGGGTGAGCGCGACCCGAAGAGGTCAGCCCAGCTCGAGTAGAAGAAGTACTGGTCGTTGAGTGCCGCCCCGCACAGGGCGACGACCAGCACGTTGAGCAGCAGCACCTGGGCGGCGCGCAGCGTCAGCTGCACCGGGCGCCTCCCCTCGCGCGGCACGCCGGCGACCACGAGCGCGAAGACCGCGAGGGCCAGGACGGAGAGGAGGACGACCAGGCTCGTGTCGGTCAGCTCCACGAGAGGCTCCGGTGGTCCGTCAGCGGGCGGACGAAGGGGAAGGTGAGGATCGAGCGGATCGGGGTGTTGGTGAGCAGCATGACGAGTCGGTCGACGCCCACGCCCAGCCCTCCGCTCGGGGGCATGCCGAGCTCGAGGGCGAGCAGGAAGTCCTCGTCGACCTCCATCGCCTCGGGGTCGCCGGCCGCGGCCTTGAGGGACTGCTCGGTCAGCCGGGCCCGCTGGTCGAGGGGGTCGGTCAGCTCGCTGTAGGCGGTGCCGACCTCCATGCCCGCCACGACGAGGTCCCAGCGCTCGGCCAGCCCCGGCTCGGACCGGTGACGGTGCGCGAGCGGGGACGTCTCGACCGGGAAGTCGGTGTAGAACGTCGGCCGCATCGTGCGGGGCTCGACGAGCGCGGCGTAGAGCTCCTCGATGACGGCGCCGGCGCCCATGTCGGGTCGGACGGCGACGCCGTGGGCGTCGGCGAGGCGGAGCAGCTCGTCCATGTCGGTGTCGAGCGACACCTGCTGCCCCAGTTCCTCCGACACCGCGGTCAGCACCGGCACGACCGGCCAGGGGCCGCTGACGTCGACGAGCTCGACGCCGTCGAGGCCGGTGCGCAGTGCGTCGGGACCCGGCAGGGGGAGGGCCTCGCGGCCGTGGACGGTGCGGGCGGCCTCCTTGACGAGCCGTTCGGTGAGCCGGCGCATGGTGACGTAGTCGGCGTGCGGCCGGTAGACCTCGAGCGACGTGAACTCGGGGTTGTGCGTCGCGTCGGCTCCCTCGTTGCGGAAGTTCCGTCCCAGCTCGAAGACGGGTCCGAGCCCGGCGACGAGCAGCCGCTTGAGGTGCAGCTCCGGGGCGATGCGCAGCGAGAGGTCGACCCCGTACGCGTTGATGAACGTCCGGAAGGGACGCGCGGTGGCGCCACCGTGGACCGTGTGCAGCATCGGCGTCTCGACCTCGAGGTAGCCGTCGTCGGTGAGCGTGCGGCGCAGCGACCCGACGACCGCGGACCGCTGGCGCAGCAGGTCGATCCCCTCCGGGTGGGTGAGCAGGTCGGTCGACCGCTGGCGCGTGCGGGCGGTGGCGTCGTCGAACGAGCGGAACGGCACGGGGTGCAGGGACTTGGCCTCCATGCGCCACCCGTCGGCGAGCAGGCTCGGCGTGCCGGCTCGCGATCGTCCGGTCACCCCGTCGACGCGCAGCAGGTCACCGATGTCGACGACGGCGGTGAGCTGGTCGAGGCAGCGCCTGCCGATGGTCGCCACGTCGAGCAGCACCTGCAGCTCGTCCCGACCCTCGAGGAGCCGGACGAAGACGACGCCGCCGTGGTCGCGCACGGCACGCACGCGGCCCACCACCGAGAGCCGGGTCGGTTGCTCCCACGCGCAGGGCGGCAGGGCGCCGAGGGGCGTGGTGGGGGTGGCGGCCGCGGCGACCGGGTAGGCGTCCAGCCCGGCTGCGCGCATCCGGTCCACGGTCGCGGCGCGATGGCGGAACTGGTCGGTGCGGCGCGGCCCGAGCGTGCCG
>JABFXB010000166.1 GCA_013361975.1 Dermatophilaceae bacterium | reverse complement strand
CACCTCGTCGGCCGAGAGCACGCCCCCGTTGGACTTCATGATGTAGAACGGCAGCTTCTCGCTGCTGCTGACGAAGTCGTCGAGCCGGTGGTGGATGTTGGCGACGTAGTGGCTGACGTCGGGCTTGACCGCGGCGTCGACGAGGGTCGTCATGGAGCGCTCGTACTCGCGGTACTCGCGCAGCACCTCCGAGCTGATGGACACGACCGCGTCGGGGTGCTCGCGGCGCAGCACCTCGCGCATGGCGAGCTCGTGGCTGTCGTCGGCGTACGAGTGGAGCAGGCACACGCCGATCGTGGTGATGCCGTGATCCTTGAACCAGCGGGCAACCGCAACGGCGCCGTCCTCGTCGAAGGGACGGATCTCATTGCCCTCGAAGTCCATCCGGCCGCCGACGGTCTTGACGAAGTCGGCGGGCACGATGCGCGGCGGCTTCACCCAGAAGTACGAGTTGCCGTAGCCGTCGGGCACGGCCTGGCGGGCGATCTCGAGGATGAAC
Organism: Dermatophilaceae bacterium; assembly: GCA_013361975.1. Taxonomy (GTDB): domain Bacteria; phylum Actinomycetota; class Actinomycetes; order Actinomycetales; family Dermatophilaceae; genus Terrabacter. Next base: position 6,381 of record JABFXB010000166.1, on the reverse strand, counting down.
TCGTAGCCCTCGGTGGTGATGAAGCCCAGCGCCTCGACCTTGCCCTCGAGCAGCTTGTTCGTCGCGACGGTCGTGCCGTGTGACACGGCCGAGATGTCGTCGCCGGTGGCGCCCATGAGGTCGAGCACCTTGCGCACGCCGGCGAGGAAGCCGTCGGCGGGGTTGCTCGGCGTCGACGGCGTCTTGGTCGTGACGAGCTCGCCGGAGTCCTCGTCGAGCGCGACGACGTCGGTGAACGTGCCGCCGGTGTCGATCCCGATCCTGATGCGCCGCTGGGCCGGTGAGGTCATGCTGAGGATTCAACCGAGCGACCGGGGGTCGCGGCGTTGGCACATGCTGCCAACACCCCAGCCCCTCCGCGCCAACCCTCGCCATTGGCTCGCTGCCCACCCCGATCGAAAGAACGCTCCGTCACGTGTGGCGGCGAACGGAGCGTTCTCTCGATTACGGGGTGGGCCAATCGAGAAAACGCTGCGTCACCTCCCGCGAGCACGCGCTCGCTGCACAACCCCAACCGAGAGAACACTCCGTCACCCCCGGCGGCGAACGGAGCGTTCTTTCGATCGAGAAGTTCGGGCCTCCGGCCGTCGGGAGAGCACTCTGTCGAGTGACGTGACGAAAGCGACGTATGCCGTGTGGTCGCGTTCGCGACTCAGCCCGCCTCGCCGCGGTGGATCGGTGCGTGCGGAAACGGTGTCTCGGCCGAACCCTCGAGCTCGGCGCGGTGGTTGCGGATGAGGTCGAGGTTGCGGTCGCGCAGGTGGTCGAAGGCCTGCCCGACGTTGGACCCCGGGGTCAGGGAGGCCAGGGCCTCGGCGGGGTCGAGGCGCGCCGTGACCCAGCCCGGGTGCGTCGCAGCCTTGGCCACGATGTGCCCGACCGGGGTGACGATGTGCGAGTTGCCGAAGTAGAGCACCCCGGCCGGGTCCTGGCCGACCGCGTTGGCGCCGATGACGTAGACGTGGTTGTCGTAGGCACGGGCCCGGGAGGTGAGGTCCCAGATGTCGGCCGAGCGAAGGAGCGCCGACGGTCGACAGATGACCTCGGCGCCCTGCACCGCCTGGATGCGCGAGAGCTCGGGGTAGTCGCCGTCGAAGCAGATGATCATGCCGATGCGGCCGAGGTCGGTGTCGCACACGGTGACGGTGTCGCCGGGCGTGACCCAGCCGCCGCCGCTGACGATCTCGGAGCAGAACGGGTGCGTCTTGCGGTAGATGCCGAGCACCTCACCGGCCGGGTCGATGAGCACCGACGAGTTGTAGACGACGCCGCGCTCGGGGCCGCGCTCGTAGGTGCCGACGCACAGGTGCACGCCGAGCTCGCGCGCGGCCGCCTGGAACGGCTCGGACATGGCGCCGGGCAGCTCGGTGACGAGGTCCCAGAGCTCCTCCTTGGAGCAGCCGGGCGTGAAGCCGGTCGTGGCTGTCTCGGGCAGGACGACGAGCTCGGCGCCGGTGGCCTCGACGCAACGGCGCGTCAGGTCGATGCAGGCGTCGACGTTGGCGCGGATCGTCTCGGGCGAGAGCTTCTCGGGGACGGGCGCCACCTGGACGGCGGCGGCGGTGAAGGCGCGCATCGTCAGCCCCTCCCGATCGCCCAGCCGACGAGCACACCGGCGAGCGCGACCACGCCCCCGGTGACGACCCCGAGGGCGTAGTCGCGGACTCGGGACCCCTCGGCGGGGGTGGGTCGGCCGGCATACACGGTGCCCGTGCCGCTCGGCTGCGAGACCGCAGACCCAGCAGGTATGCCGCCTGCTGCCGCGGGTGCCGCGGGCGCGGTCCCGCTCGGGGCGGCCACTGCGCTCGGACGCACGCCGGCGATGTCGGCGTCGACGGCCGAGAAGAACTGCCCCGCCATCTTCTTCGTCACGCCCGCGAGCATCCGCTGCCCGACGCCGCCGATGACGCCCCCGACTGCGGCGTCGGCGTCGTAGGTGAGGTCGGTGCCGCCCGAGGCGGCGGGCGCCAGCCGCACGACGACGTCGGCGTCGACGGTGCCGGGCGAACCGGCGCCGGAGGCCTTCATCGTGAAGGACTCAGGGTGCTGCGGGTCGCGCAGCGAGACCTCGCCGTCGTAGGTGCCCTTGATCGCGGCGACGCCTGCCGTGACGGTCATCGCGTAGTGGTCGGGCCCGAGCTCGGTGAGACGCTCGCACCCGGGGAGGCAGCGGGCGAGGACGGCCGGGTCGTGGAAGGCGTCCCAGACCTGCTGGGGATCGGACGCGAGGGTCGCGGATCCGGAGATCTTCATGACGTCGGCTCCTTCGGTGACGTGCTGGACGCGTTGGTGGTGTGGGACGCGCCGGCTCGGCGGTGCAGGGACGGGACCTCGCCGGCGGCGTGGCGGCGGCGGAGCTCCCACAGGTCGTTGGGTGAGATGGGCATGCGGGTGATCGGGAAGCCCTCGGCGTCCTCGATCGCGGAGGCGATGACGGCGGACACCGGGATGCACCCCGCCTCGCCGGCGCCCTTGATGCCCAGAGGGTTCAGCGGTGATGGCGTCTCGAGGTGGTCGGCCTCGACGGTCGGCACCTCGGAGGCGTAGGGCATGAGGAAGTCCATGAAGCTCGCGTTGAGCAGCTGGCCCGACTCGTCGTAGGCCATCCGCTCGTAGAGCGCGCCGCCGACCCCCTGTGCCACGCCGCCGTGCACCTGGCCCTCGACGATCATCGGGTTGATCATCGTGCCGCAGTCGTGGATGACGCAGTAGCGCAGGATCTTGATCTCGGCCGTGACCGGGTCGGTCTCGACGATCGCGGCGTGCATGCCGTTGGCGAAGGTCGCCTGGGTGGGGGAGTAGAAGCCCTTGCCCTCGAGGCCCGGCTCCTCACCCTCGGCGACCGGCGGCTTGTCGGGGTCGAACGTTCCGGCGAACTGCGTTGCGGCGCGGGCGGCCTCGTCGAACGCGTAGCGCAGCGGGTTGGACAGCACCGACACGGTGCCGAGGCTCATCGACGTCGACGGGGCGCCCTTGACGCGCACCGTGCCCTCGACGATCTCGAGGTCGTCGGGCGAGACCTCGAGGGCGTCGGCGGCGATGCGCAGCGCCTTCTCGCGCACCTTGCGGGTCGCGAGCGCGATGGCGCTCCCGCTCATGACGGCGGCTCGCGACGCGAAGGTGCCGACGGCATACGCCATCTTGCGGGTGTCGCCGGTGGTGACGTGGACGTCCTCGAGGCGCACGCCGAGCTCCTCGGCGACGATCTGCGCGAAGACGGTCTCGTGGCCCTGGCCCTGTGAGGTGAGGCCCGTGGAGACGTTGACCCGGCCGCTCGTCTCGACCTGGATGTGGCCGCCCTCGTAGGGCCCGACGCCGGTTCCCTCGACGTAGCAACCGATTCCGAGCCCGACCTTGCGACCCTCGGCCTCAGCCCGGCGCCGGTAGCCCGCGAAGTCGTCCCAGCCGACGAGATCCTTGAGCTTGGCCAGGCTCGCCGGGAAGTCGCCCGAGTCGTACTTGAGCGGGCGGCCGTCCTGGAAGAGCAGGCCGTGGTCGTAGGGCATCTCGGCCGGGAGGATGAAGTTGCGCGAGCGCACCTCGGTCCGGTCGAGGCCGAGCTGGTCGGCGATGGCGTCCATCGTGCGCTCCATCGCGAAGCAGCCCTGCGGACGGCCTGCACCCCGGTAGGGCGTCACGAGAACGGTGTTCGTGTAGAGCGACCAGAACTCGCAGCGGTACGCGCCGGGCTTGTAGGGCCCGAGCAGCTGGGTCGAGGTGATGATCGGGACGATGATGCCGTAGGGCGTGTAGGCGCCGTTGTCGTGCCAGAACCTCACGTCGAGTGCGAGGACACGCCCCTCGTCGTCGAAGCCGACCGTGACCTGCTGCAGCTGACCACGCTCGTGCGCGGAGCTGATGAAGTGCTCGCGACGGTCCTCGGACCACTTGACCGGCTGGTCGAGCAGCCTTGCGGCCCAGGGGACCAGGACCTCCTCGGGCCACGGGTGCATGATCTTGACACCGAAGCCGCCACCGACGTCGGGCGCGATGCACTCGACCTTGGCCAGCGGCAGGTCGAGCTTGGCTGCGACGGCGGCTCGCACACCGGTCGAGGTCTGGGTCGAGGAGTACATGCGCAGCTCGCCGCGCTCGCGGTCCCAGCGGGCGTAGACGCCCTTGCCCTCCATCGGCATGCAGGCGCTGCGCTCGATGTCGAGCTCGAGCGTGAGGGTGTGCGGCGCGGACGCGAGGGCGGCCTCGACGTCGCCGACCTCCTGCAGCATGTGCGCCGCGACGTTGCCCGGCACGTCGTCGTGGACCAGATGCTCGCCGTCGCGCGAGGCCTCGATGCCCACGACGACGGGCAGCTGCTCGTAGGTGACGCGGATCCGCTCGCACGCGTCCTCCGCGACGTAGCGGTCGGTCGCGACGACCATCGCCACGGGCTCGCCGACGTGGTTGACCTCGTCGCGGGCCAGTGCGTAGCCGGTGCGGCCGTGGGTCAGGGTCGGGTGCGGGATGAGCAGCGGCAGCGGCTCGCCGACCCGACCCGGCAGGTCCTCGTGCACGTAGATGCCGACGACACCCTCGACGTCGACCGCGTCGGAGGCGTCGATGTCGACGATGCGGGCGTGCGCGTGCGGGCTTCGCACGAAGGCGGCGGCGAGGGCGTCGTTGCCGAGGTCGTCGAGGTAGCGCCCGCCGCCGGTGACGAGCCGCGGGTCCTCCTTGCGCTTGATCGGGGCGCCGAACATCTGAGTGGTCATGAGCGCTCCTGGGCCGCCTGGTCGGCTTGCTCACCGGCTCGCTCGGCCTTGATCTCGGCGGCGCGCAGGACGCTCTTGACGATGTTCTGGTAGCCGGTGCAGCGGCAGAGGTTGCCCGAGATCGCCTCTCGCGCCTGCTCGCTCGTCGGTGACGGGTTCTCGTCGAGGTAGGCCGTGACCGTCGTGAGGAAGCCCGGCGTGCAGAAGCCGCACTGCAGGCCGTGGCACTCGGCGAAGGCCTGCTGGACGGGGTTCATCGACTCGCCGGTCGGTGCGACGCGCGCGTCGGGTGCCGTGCAGAGCCCCTCGACCGTCGTGATGGCGTGGTCCTGGGCCGTCACGGCGAACATCAGGCACGAGCGCATCGGGGCGCCGTCGACGAGCACCGTGCACGCGCCGCACACGCCGTGCTCGCAGCCGACGTGGGTGCCGGTGAGCTCGAGGTCGTGGCGGAGGAAGTCCGACAGCAGGCGTCGCGCCGGCACCCGGGCCGACCGGCGTATGCCGTTGACCGTGACCGTCACGTCGTGGAGCGTCTCGCCCGCCATGTGCCTCACGTCGGTCATGACGTCCTCCCAGACCCAGTCGAGTGCTCACTTTCCTGCGTCGAGAAGTGAGCACTCGACAGGGAGGGGAGGCGGCGGCAGGCGTCAGTCGAGTGCATCGAGTGCTCACTTTCCTGCACGGCGCGGTCGGCCGCCTGGGGGAGGGCCCGGCGGGTGAGCTCGGTGACGAGCATGCGGCGGTACTCGGCCGTGGCGTGGATGTCGCCCTCCGGCTCGACGTGCTCGTGCACCGCCTGGGCCGCGGCGTCGACGGCGGAGGCCCACGCGTCGCCACCGGGCTCGACACCCACCAGGGCCGAGCCCAGGTCGAGCACCGACGGCACGTCGGTCACCGAGACGAACGAGGCACGGGCGCCCGACACGACGCCGTCGGTGACGGTGACGGCCACACCGACGCCCGCCATCGCGTAGTCGCCGTGCCGGCGGGCGGCCTCGACGAACGCGGTGCCGGTGTCGGCAGCGAACCGGCGGAAACGCACTGCCACCGCGAGCTCCTCGGCTGCGAGCGAGGTCTCGAGCGCACCGAGGAAGAAGTCGTCCCAGTGGATCTCGCGCGGGCCGGCCGGCCCCGCGACCTCGACGACACCCCCGGTGAGCGCGAGGATCGCCGGCATCTCACCGGCGGCGTCGGCGTGCGCGATCGAGCCGACCGTGGTGCCGCGGTTGCGGATCGCCGGGTGGGCGACGTTGACGAGTGCCTGGCGCAGGAGGGGGAGGGCGGCATACGCCTCCTCGGAGCGCTCGAGGCCGGCGTGGCGCACCAGGGCCCCCACGCGTACGGCACCGGGTGTCACCTCGACGGTGTCGAGGCCCGCGACGCGGTTGATGTCGACGAGGTGCGCCGGCGAGGCCAGGCGCATGTTGAGGATCGGGATCAGGCTCTGCCCGCCCGCGAGGACCTTGCCGTCGTGGCCGACCTCGGCGAGGACGGCGACGGCTTCCTCGACGCTGAGGGGAGCGTGGTGCTCGAAGGGGGCGGGCTTCACCGAACTGATCCTGCCTTCCGATTCGGCTTCGTACCAGTGATGGTTGTGCATCGCTGACCGTGCGCTTTTGGCAACTCTTGCCCTGAACGGCCGCGGGCCCCCGACGCGGCGTCGAGGGCC
>JABFXB010000351.1 GCA_013361975.1 Dermatophilaceae bacterium | reverse complement strand
ACCGCCAGGTCGAGCTCGTGCCGGCGAGCGTCGCCAAGGGTCTCGAGTTCGACCGCTCGGTCGTCGTGGAGCCGAGCGCCATCGCAGCGGCCGAGCCCGACGAACGTACCGGCCTGCGGCGTCTCTACGTCGTGCTGACCCGTGCCGTGTCGGAGCTGACGATCGTCCACGCCGATCCCCTGCCCGCCCCGCTCACCTGACCGCTGGGTCGAGGTGTGCGGTCACGGTTGCAGTGCCAGGCGTAGACGGCGGCACCGACCAGGGCCGAGCTCGTCGCGAGGTCCTTCACGGTGAGCCTGACGGTGAGGGACACGCCCTCGGCCGTCGTCGTGGACGTGCCGATGCTGCTGCGGATGTCCTGCCGCACGATGCCGGAGTCGTCGAGGACGTTCTGGCCGTTGGACCCGTCACCCGGGAAGGGCCCGGCCGTCTCGTCGGGTGCCTCGACCAGGGCGCCGTCGGTGCCTGCCGTGGCCGCCGAAGAGGATCAGCGCCCGCCGCCGGTCGACCAGGGTCTGCAGGTCGAAGACGAGGCCGCGATGGCCGTGCAGTGCGACGGCTGTCGGTCTGCTGTGTGCCGTCAGACCAGCGCGCGCAGGGCGAGCAGGTAGGACTGCAGCCCGAACCCGGCGATCGTGCCGGTGGCGACGCCCGCCACGACGGAGGTGTGGCGGAACTCCTCGCGCGAGGCCGGGTTGGACAGGTGCACCTCGACGAGGCTGCGCCCGCTCGTGGTCACGATCGAGCACGCGTCGCGGACGGCGTACGAGTAGTGCGTGAAGGCACCCGGGTTGAGCACGACGTCGGCGCCGGCGTCGACGGCCTCGTGCAGCCAGTCGATCAGCTCGCCCTCGTGGTTGGTCTGCCGGCAGTCCGCGACGAGCCCCAGGTCGCGGGCCTCGCGCTGGACGGCGGCGTGCACGTCGTCGAGCGTGTCGGACCCGTAGACCTCGGGCTCACGCGTGCCGAGACGGCCCAGGTTGGGGCCCGACAGGATGAAGACCGTGGGTGCCGTCATGGCCGCGAGTCTAGTGAGCAGAACCCTGCCCGGCCCGCGACACGAGGCCGTATGCCGCCTGGAGCAGCACGTCGTCCGGGCCGACCAGCCGGGTGGGCTCGGCCAGACCGTCGAGCACGACGAAGCGCAGCGTGGATCCGCGCGACTTCTTGTCGCGGCGCATGGCCGCCAGCAGGTCGTCCCAGCGCCCCGCGGCATACGTCGTGGGCAGCCCGAGCGACTCGAGCACCGACCGGTGTCGCGCGACGAGCGCGTCGCCCTCGGGCCCGCTGAGGTGGCCCGCGAGGCGCGCGAGCTCGGCGACGTAGACCATGCCGACGCTGATGGCCTCGCCGTGGCGCCAGGTGAACTGCTCGACCTGCTCGATCGCGTGGCCGAAGGTGTGGCCGTAGTTGAGGATCTCGCGCAGCGAGCTCTCCTTGAGGTCGGCGGCGACGACCTCGGCCTTGACCCGGACGGCTCGCTCGATGAGCTCGCGCAGGTGCGGGTTGGCGGCGCTCCGCGCCCTGGCAGGGTCGTCGGCGACCGCCGACTCGACGAGCTCGAGGATGGCGGGGTCGGCGATGAAGCCGCACTTGACCACCTCGGCGAGACCCGCGACGAGGTCGGCCTCCGGCAGCGTCTGGAGCACGTCGACGTCGCACAGCACGCCGGCCGGCGGGTGGAAGGCGCCGACGAGGTTCTTGCCCTCGGCGGTGTTGATGCCGGTCTTGCCCCCGACCGCCGCGTCGACCATGCCGAGCAGGGTCGTGGGCACCTGCACGACGCGCACGCCGCGAAGCCACGAGGCGGCGACGAAGCCGGCGAGGTCCGTGACGGTGCCACCCCCGACGCCGACGACGGCGTCGCTGCGGGTGAAGCCGGCCCGGCCGAGCTGCCCCCAGAGGTCGGACAGGACGGCAGCGGTCTTGGCCGCCTCGGCGTCGGGCACCTCGGCGACGTGCACGGTGAGCCCGCGCGCCTCGAGGGCCGCGGTCACGCGCGACGTGAGCCCCGGAAGGGTCGGCGGGTGCACGACGAGCACGCGCTCGACGCCGCCGCCGAGCAGGTCGGCCACCCGGTCGAGCACGCCGGAGCCGATGACGACGTCGTAGTCGCTGCCGACGGCGATGGTGGTCGGCGTCGCGTGACCGCTCACGCGTTGGCCGCCTCGAGGGCGGCGACGATGGTGTCGACGACCTCGTCCGGGGTGCGTCCCGCGGTGTCGACGCGCAGCGTCGAGACCCGCTCGTAGGTGGGCCGCCGGGCGTTCATCATGGCCACCCACGAGGCGCGGGGGTTGACCGACAGGAGCGGGCGCGAGCGGTCGAAGCCGATGCGCTTGCTCGCGTCGGCGATGGCGACGTCGAGGAAGACGACCACGTGGCCGGCGAGGGCCGCCTCGGTCAGCGGGTCCATCACCGCTCCCCCGCCGACCGACACGACGCCGGACTCCTCGGAGAGGGACCGGGCGACCTCGGCTCGCTCGAGGTCACGGAAGGCGGGCTCGCCGTCGTCGACGAAGATGTCGGAGACCGAACGCCCCTGCGCGGCCTCGATGGCGGCGTCGACGTCGTGGAAGGCGACGCCGAGCCGCGCCGCGAGGGCCTGGCCGACGGTGGTCTTGCCGGCGCCGGGCGGCCCGACGACGACCGCGACGGGACGCGTGGCGCCGGTGCTCTCTGCTGCCGCGTTCACCACGTGCGCAGCCCCTCACGGATGCCGTCGAGGTATGCCGTGTGGTTGCGTGCCGTCTCGGTGACCGAGTCGCCGCCGAACTTCTCGAGGCAGGACTGGGCCAGCACGAGCGCCACCATCGCCTCGGCCACGACCCCTGCAGCCGGCACGGCACACACGTCGCTGCGCTGGTGGATGGCCGTCGCGGCCTCGCCGGTGGCGACGTCGACGGTCGACAGCGCCCGCGGCACGGTGCTGATCGGCTTCATGGCGGCGCGGACGCGCAGCACCTGTCCCGTGGACATGCCGCCCTCGGTGCCACCGGCACGACCGGTGAGCCGGGTGATGACACCCTCGACGAGCTCCATCTCGTCGTGCGCCTGGGACCCACGGCGTCGAGCGGTCTCGAAGCCGTCGCCGACCTCGACCCCCTTGATGGCCTGGATGCTCATGAGGGCCTGCGCGAGCCGACCGTCGAGCTTGCGGTCCCAGTGCACGTGCGAGCCGAGGCCCGGCGGCAGTCCGTACGCGAGCACCTCGACGACGCCGCCGAGGGTGTCGCCGTCCTTCTTCGCGGCGTCGACCTCGGCCACCATCGCGGCGGACCCGGTGGGGTCGAACGCGCGGACCGGGTCGGCGTCGAGCCGCTCGACGTCGTCGGGGCCCGGCAGCGCCGCGTCGACCGGCACCGCGGCCGTGCCGATCGAGACGGTGTGCGACACGAGACGGATGCCGTAGGCCTGCTCGAGGAACCGGGCGGCGACCTCGCCGAGGGCGACGCGCGCCGCGGTCTCGCGGGCCGAGGCGCGCTCGAGGATCGGCCGTGCGTCGTCGTGGCCGTACTTCTGCATGCCGACGAGGTCGGCGTGTCCCGGGCGGGGCCGGGTGAGCGGCCTGTTGCGGGCGATCTCCTTCTCGGCGTTGACGTCGTCGGACGCGGCGTACGCCTCGGCGGTGACGGCCTCGGGGCTCATGACGGTGGTCCACTTCGGCCACTCGCTGTTGCCGATGCGGACCGCGAGCGGCGAACCCAGCGTGACCCCGTGGCGAAGGCCGCCGAGGAACTCCACCTCGTCCTGCTCGAACTTCATCCGGGCACCACGGCCGTAGCCGAGCCGACGGCGGGCCAGGGCGGCCTGCAGGTCCTTCGCGCCGACCTCGACCCCCGCGGGCAGGCCCTCGATCATGGCGACGAGTGCGGGCCCGTGCGACTCACCGGCCGTCAACCAACGCAACATGCCTCGATCCTCCCACGCGGGTCCGCAGCGGATCCGACCCGCCCGCTCCGCGGGACCGCCCGCCGCTACGGCGCTGGCCGGCGCCGGTGACTCACATGAAGGGCCGCACCTGCACGACGAGCGCGACGAGCAGACCGACGAGCATCCACGGCCCGAAAGCGATGTCGTCCTTGCGGGTGCCGCGGCGCAGCACGAGGCGGACCACCCCGTAGAGCCCCGCCAGCAGGAAGGCGGCGTAGGACGCGACGAGGGTGGTCGACACGCTGACGTAGCCGCTTGCCAGCCCCACGAGCCCGGCGAGTGTGACGTCGCCGAAGCCGAAGCCGCTGCCGAGCAGCGCGGCCACCAGGGCGAGGACGAAGTAGATCGCCCACAGCACGGCACCCGCCACGGCCGCCCGGCGCAGGGCGTCCCAGTCGCCCGAGGCGAGCGACGCCAGCGCCAGCTGGGCGACGAGCATCGGGTAGGCCGGACGGGTCAGCCCTCGGGGCAGGCGGTGGACGTCGGCGTCGATCCACCCGAGCGCGACGGCGACGAAGGCGAACCCGAGGTATGCCGGTGCGAGCGTCCACTGCGCCAGCGGGCCGAAGCGCCAGGCCACCATGGCCCAGAGCAGGGCGAGCGCGACCGGGATCGCCACGGACGAGAGCCGGGGCGCGCGGTCGAGCTCGTCGTCGAGCCGGTAGCCGCCGGTCGCGAGCCGTCGCCGCAGCACCTCACCGACGACGCCGCCGGCCACGGCGAGGGCGACGACGAACCAGATCGGCGCACCCGGCGCGTCGACCCAGGTCACGGGGAGGCTCACCGGGCCGCGTCCGGCGTCCGCGACGATGCGCGCTGCGCGAGGGCCCGCTGCAACGCGTCCGTCATGGCGGCGAGGGGCGCGGGCAGACCGGTCATGAGGCGTACCTGCTCGGTGGCCTGGTGCAGCAGCATGTCGGTGCCCTCGGCGACCGCCCAGCCTCGCTCGATGGCGGCCCGTTGCAGCGGCGTGCGGCCCGAGCCGTAGACGACGTCGAGGACGACGGGGCCCGGCGCGGTGGACGACGCGGGCGCCAGCGCGTCGAGCCCGTCCATGCCGCCGACGGACGACGGGGGCACGGTGCTCACGACCGCGTCGACGTCACCGACGGCCTCCCACCGCCCCATGGGCACCACCTCGACCGCCATCCCGGCGGCGTGCGCCTGCGCCAGCGTCTCGGGACGCACGAGGTCGCGCACCATGAAGACGACCCGCGCCCGCGGCGAGGTCACGGCCGCGAGGGCCGACCGCGCCGTGGCGCCGGACCCCACGACGAGCAGGCTCGCGGGTGCCGCGCACCCCGCGAGCTCGAGCGCCGTCCGGATGCCGTGCACGTCGGTGTTGTGGGCCGTCCACGCAGACGGGCCGTCGGCCTCGCGCACGAGCGTGTTGGTCGCCCCCGTCACCGCGGCGAGCGGCGTGACGGTCCCGGCGACCCGCAGGCCCACCTCCTTGAGCGGCATCGTCAGCGACAGCCCGCGCCACGAGCCGTCGAGCCCGCCGAACGCGCCGGGGAAGGCGGTCTCGTCGACGTCGCGGCGCGCGTACTCCCACTCGGTGAGGCCCAGCGCGGCATAGGCGGCTCGGTGCAGGACCGGTGAGAGCGAGTGCTCGACGGGGCTGCCCCACACCGCGCAGCGGTGGACGGCCGACCCCTCGCTCAGCACTTGCCCTTGTTGTCGGTGCACCACTTCTGGAACTCCGCGACATAGCGCTGGTGCTCGGGGTACGTCGCCGCGAACTTCGTCTCGCCGGTGTCGAGGTTGACCGTGACGAAGTAGAGCCAAGGCCCGGCTGCCGGGTTCGCGGCCGCCTTGAGAGCACCCTCACCCGGGTTGGAGATGGGGCCGGGCGGCAGTCCGGTGAAGCGGCGGGTGTTGTAGGGGCTGTTGCTGTCGAGCATGTCCTGGGTCGGCACACCGCGCTTGCGGTAGACGTAGTTGACGGTCGAGTCCAGTCCGAGCGACATCTTGTCTGCCAGGCGGTTCTCGACGACGCGGGCGACCTTGGCCCGGTCGGCGTCGGTCTTGGCCTCGCCCTCGACGAGGCTCGCGACGGTGACGACCCGCTCCATCTGTGCCGGCGCGATGCCGAGCGCGTCCAGCCGCTTCGTCGACTCGGCCACCATCTCCTTCAGCTGGTCGAGCGCCGACGTGGACGGCGGGAACTCGTAGCTGGCCGGGAACAGGTAGCCCTCGATGTTGCCGCGCGCCGACGGCGGGAGCCCCAGCTCGTCGACCTTCTTGGCCGCGGCGGAGTACTCGGCGACCGGGATGCCCGACACCTGCGACAGCCGGGCGTAGACCTCGTCGGCCCAGAGGCCCTCGGGGATGACGACACGCGTGATGAGCCGGTTCTTCGGGTCGACGAGGACGGCGAGGGCGTCCGACGCCTTCATCTGCTTCTTCAGCGTGTAGATACCCGGCTGGATGCCGGCACTCTTGGGGTTGTCGTTCGCGGCCTCGATGAACGCCTTGCTCGACTTGACGACGTCCTGGTCGACCAGGGTCTTCGCGATGGCGCTGCCCCTCGCCCCCTCGTCGACGGTCACGTTGACCTCGCCGCTGCCGGGGCCGGGGTAGTCGTTGGACTCGAGGAAGCTCTCGACGACCGGACGGAGCGCCTTGTAGGCGACGGCGACGCCGCCTCCGATGACGGCCAGCGCCAGCACGATGACGAGGAGGCGGCGGAAGACGGACGGCTTGCCACGCCCACCCCCGGCGACGCCGGTGGCGGCAGCTCGCTTCCTGCGACCGCCCTTGCGCGCCGCCTCCTGGGCCTCGCGCAGCTCGCGGCGGCTCATCGGGGCGGGTGAGGTGTGCGGCTCCTCGAAGTGCTCACCGTGCCTGGCCTCGTCGAGGTTCTCGTCGAGGTGCTCGTCGAGGTGCTCGTCGAGGTGCTCGTCGTGGTCGCCGAAGATGGAGGTCTCGAGATGGTCCTTCATCGACGA
>JABFXB010000263.1 GCA_013361975.1 Dermatophilaceae bacterium | reverse complement strand
GGACACCGAGTCCGGCGATGACGAGGGCCGAGATGCTGGCGACGGACAGGGCCGGGCGACGGCGCATGCGCACTCCTTCGTGGGCTTCGGTCGCTCACGCCCGCGTCTGGACGCTCGACCACCGCGGGAGAACCTAGCGCCCAATTCGGACAACACGCCAGCCTGGAACTGCAATTTTTTGCATCTGTGCTCAGGATGTTGCGCGATCTTGCTCTCGGACGTCACCCAGCGAGCGTGTCGGGCGCCGGGGACTTGCCCGACGGCTCAGCCCTCAGACCTCCCGGATGGCGAGGTCGACGACCTCGGCGCCGGGCAGTGCGGCCAGCGCCGCCCCGTCGAGCAGCAGCTTGGCCCCACGCACGCCGGCCCCGACGACCACCGGTCCGGCCTCGGCCACCGAGGTGTCGACGAGCACCGGCCAGTCGGCGGGCAGCCCGACCGGCGTGATGCCGCCCTGCTGCATGCCGGTCAGCGCCTGCGCCTTGGACTGGTCGGCGAACGAGATCTTGCGGGCGCCGAGGTGCCGGCGCACCACCCGGTTGATGTCGGCCCGGTCGGTCGCCAGCACCATGACAGCAGCGAGGGTCGTCGTCTCACCCCGCCTCGCCTCGACCACGACGCAGTTCGCCGACGCCTCGGGAGCGACGTCGTAGGCCTCGCAGAACGCGGCGGTGTCGGCCAGGCTCGCGTCGATCGCGGCCACCCGCACGTCGGGCACCTGTCCCAGCGCGGCGGCGACCGGCGGCGCGAGCAGGTCGGGCCGCTCGGTGGCAGGCTCCCAGGACAGGTTTCCCTCAGCGCTCGGCATGAGGTCACCGTATGCGGTCACGCCGGGCCCCGTGCGATGGCCCCTTTCGAGATGGTCCGAGGGCGCCGGCCGTCAGCGGCGGGCGAGCTGGGCGACCACGGTCGCCGCGGGCACGGCCCGCGCCGCGCGCCAACCCGTGCCGGCCCAGAGCGCCAGCAGGTCTGGGCGCTCGGCCCTCGCCGACGCGCGCCGCAGCGGCACGGTGAGGTGGTGCACCTCGGGGTACGCCGCCGGCGCCTCGCCGTCGTGCCGGCGCAGGAAGTCGGTCTCGAGGCCCCGGGCCCAGCGCCCGGAGTACGCGCGGGTCACCGCGGTGCCGGAGTAGGCCGCGTCGCCGAGAGCGCGTCGGTAGGCCAGTCCCGTGCCCGCCTCGGGAGTCAGCAGCAGGGCGGTGCCGACCTGGACGGCGTCGGCCCCCGCTCTCCGCACCTCGTCGGCCCGCTCGCGGGTGGCGACGCCGCCGGCCGCGACGATCGGCACGTCGGTGTCGGCACGCACCGAGACCACGAGCTCGACGAGGTCGAGGTTCGAGGGCTCCTTGACCGGGTCGAGCGTGCCGCGGTGCCCCCCGCCGTCGTGGCCCTGCAGGCACAGCGCGTCGACGCCGGCCTCGAGCGCGGCTCGGGCCTCGTCGAGGTCGGTGACCGTGGCCACCGTCTCGGTGCCGGAGCGGCGGAGCTCGCCGAGCACGGCGGCGTCGGGCAGCCCGAAGGTGAACGAGACGACCGGCACCTTCTCGCGCACGACGAGGTCGAGCTTGCGCTCCCAGTCGTCGTCGTCACCGGGTCGTGCCTGGCCGGGCTCGGCGCCGACCGTCCGAGCGTCGGGCAACAGCCGCTCACGGTAGGCGGCGACGGCAGCGGCGCGGTCGTCGCCGGTGAGCCCACCCGGCCCGACGGCATACGCGTTGGCCTGCGCGGGCACGAAGAGGTTCACGCCGAAGGGTCGCGACGAGGCGTCCCACACCTCCGCGATCGCCGAGGCCAGACCGGGCGCCGTCAGGTAGCCACCGGCGAGGAAACCGAATCCGCCGGCATCTCCCACCGCCGCGACGAGCTCAGGAGTGGTGGGCCCGCCCGCCATGGGGGCGCCGACGACACCGGTGTCGAGCTCGCGCAGCAGCATGGCCTCGACGCTACTCCGGTCAGCGCGGGCGGACGACCCGCCCCTCGTCCCACACCGGCTCGTTCGACTCGTAGACGCGGCCGTCGGCTCCGAACACCAGGAACCGGTCGAAGCCGCGCGCGAACCACCGGTCGTGGGTCACCGCGACGACGGTCCCCTCGAACCGCTCCAGCCCCTCCTCGAGTGCTTCGGCGGACTGCAGGTCGAGGTTGTCGGTCGGCTCGTCGAGCAGCAGCATCGTCGCCCCGGACAGCTCGAGCAGCAGGATCTGGAAGCGCGCCTGCTGCCCACCCGACAGCGAGTCGAAGCGCTGCTCCCCCGACCGGGCCAGCTCGTAGCGGTCGAGCGCGCGCGCCGCCTCCTCACGAGGCTTGCCCGCGCGGTGCTCGTCTCCGCGGTGCAGGATCTCGAGCAGGGTGCGGCCGAGCAGCGAGGGGTGCTGGTGGGTCTGGGCGAACCAGCCCGGACGCACCCGCGACCCGAGCCGCACGACCCCGGTGTGGGCGACCGGGTCGGGGCGCACGTCACCGACGGGCTGGTGCTCGCGCTCAGGGTCGGTGCCGCCGCTCGCGAGCAGCCGAAGGAAGTGCGACTTGCCCGAGCCGTTGCTGCCGAGGATCGCTACGCGCTCGCCGTACCAGACCTCGAGGTCGAAGGGCTTCATGAGCCCGGTGAGCTCGAGGTCGGTGGCGACGATGGCGCGCTTGGCGGTGCGCCCACCCGTGAGCCGCATCTTCACCGACTGCGTCATCGGCGTCTCCTCGGGCGGACCGGCCTGCTCGAACTTCGCGAGGCGGGTCTGCGCCGCCTGGTAGCGCGAGGCCATCCCGTCGTTGAACTTGGCCTTGACCTTGAGGGTCTGCACGAGGGTCTTGAGCTTGACGTGCTCCTCGTCCCAGCGGCGGCGCAGCTCCTCGAGGCGGGCGTTGCGATCGGCCCGCGCGGCGGCATACGTCGAGAAGCGCCCGGGGTGCACCCAGAGGGTCGCGCCCGCGGCGCCCGGCTCGAGCGTCGCGATGCGGGTCGCGACGCGGTCGAGCAGCTCGCGGTCATGGCTGATGAACAGCACCGTCTTGGGGCTCGCGACGAGGGCCTCCTCGAGCCAGCGTTTCGTCGGCACGTCGAGGTAGTTGTCGGGCTCGTCGAGCAGCAGCACCTCCTCGGGGCCACGGAGCAGCGCCTCGAGGACGAGCCGCTTCTGCTCACCGCCCGAGAGCGTGTTGACCTTGCGCCACTGCGCCTTCTCGTAGGGCACGCCCAGGGCCGCCACCGTGCACTGGTCCCACAGCGTCTCCTGCTCGTAGCCGCGCGCCTCGCCCCACTCGACGAGGGCGTGGGCGTAGGCCATCTGGTCGTCCTCGGAGTCGCGCTCCATCATCGCCAGCTCGGTGCGGTCGACGTCCTCGGCAGCCGTGCGGATGCGCTCGGGTGCGACGGAGACCAGCAGGTCGCGCACGGTCGTGTCGTCGCGCACCTTGCCGATGAACTGGCGCATGACGCCGAGTCCTCCGGAGCGCGTGACAGCCCCCTCGTGGGCGGCGAGGTCGCCCGCGATGATCCGCGTCAGCGTCGTCTTCCCGGTGCCGTTGGGGCCGATGAGCGCGATCTTCGCACCCTCCCCCACCCGCACCGAGACGTCGTTGAGCAGCGGCCTGCCGTCGGGCAGGCTGAAGGAGACGGAGTTGACGTCGACGTGGCCCACGGGGGTCAAGCCTGACGTATGCCGGCCGGCCGCGTCACGCGGATAACGTGCACCGCAGCCGCCCCGCCGGCGCCCGTCAGCCCCAGGACCACGAGTCGAGCACCGCGCGGTAGACGTCGAGCGCCTCCGGGCGGCTCGGGTCGTACGTGAGCCGGATCGCGAAGGCCCGCTCGGCGTAGGCCACGACGTAGTAGACGTGACGCATCTCGTCGGACTGGTCGACGACGATGCCCATTGCGGCGTAGCCGCCGACCTGCCGCTCGGGGGCGGCCATCGGCTTGAAGCCCTTGGCCTCGAAACCGCTGCGGAGCCGGTCGACCGCCTCCTCGAGCGAGCTCGACCCGATGCGGATCGGCCGCTCGACGGCGATGAAGGCCGGCACGTCGGCGTCGTCGGGCTGCACGAGCGTGTCGGGGGGCGGGTCGAGGTCGCGCTCGCCCCCGGACCAGCCGGCGGGCTGGCGGTAGCTGTAGTCGGAGCCGCGGACCCGTTGGTCGCTCAGCGCCGGCCGGCTCGCCTGGACCGGCAGCTGCTGGATGCGGTGGCCGGCACTGTCGGTCGTGGGCGCCACCGACGTCGGGAGGTGGACCACACCGGTGTCGGTGGGCTGGGCGTGCGCCGGCGGGGTCTCGTCGGAGCACCCGGCCAAGGCCGAGGCCATGACCAGGCCCAGGGTCGGGAGCAGGGCCGCCGACGGTGTCAGTCGGGGCATGGGCTACGTCCACGCCCAGGTCGAGAGCACCTCGTCGAGCTCGGCGAGGGCGTGCTCGGCCTCGGCCTGCGACGAGCTGAGGGTCAGCAGGTAGACCTTGCCGTTCCGCTGGATCCCGTACGACCGCGCCAGCACCTTGATGCCATCGCGCTCGAAGGTCGTCGTGAAGCCGATGGCGGGCGTGCCGGCGACCGACCTGTTCGGCGCGGCGGAGACCGTGCGGCCGCCCGCGGTCATCTGGTCGCGGCCCTTGGACAACTCGTCCTCGAGCACCGACTGGTCCCCGGCGGAGGTGAGCACGACGAGGTTGCTGGCGAAGGAGCCGACCTTCTTCGACGAGAGCAGCACCAGGTCGATGTTGGCGACGCCGTTCGCCTTGTCGTTGGCCCCGGTCCAGCCCTCGGGCGGAACGACGGTGAAGGCGCCCGAGCGGCTCCTCACCTCGTCACCCTCGGACGTCGCCGTGGTGTCGCCCGTCGTCCCCGACCCGCTCGTGGTGGGCGTGGCAGACGTCGTGGCAGACGTCACGGAGGAGGCCGCGCCCGCGTCCGACGGGGTCGTCTGGTCAGCGGCCGGGCCCTTCGAGCAGCCGGTCAGCACCAGCGCGCACGTCAGGAGGCCGACCGAGACGGCGCGGGTCGGGCGGGCACTCATGACAGACGATCAAACCACAGGCCCCCGCCCCGCGCCGGGTCGAGTCTCGGCACCGAGACGGGTCGTCTCGTCAGTGAGACGTCGTCAGGCGGGATGGCGCCGGGCGCGGGTCAGCGATGCGCGGGTCGCGAGGCCGTCGTCGGCCGGGTAGACGACCTCCTCGAGGCTGAGTCCGTGAGGGGGCATGACGTGGATCCCCGGGGCCCGGTCGCGGCGCGACTGCAGGTCCTTCGGCCAGTCGCGCTCGCGCCGGCCCTCTCCCACCGGGACGACCGCGCCGACGAGCGAACGCACCATGGAGTGGCAGAACGCGTCGGCGCGCACCGTGGCGGCGAGCACCCCGTCGTCGAGGCGCGTCCACGAGAAGTCGAGCAGGGTGCGCACGGTCGTGGCCCCTTCACGCTGCTTGCAGAAGGCGGCGAAGTCGCGGAGCCCGACCAGCGAGCGCGCCGCCTCGTCCATCGCCTTCGCGTCGAGGGCCTTGCGCCACCAGACCGTGTCGTGCCTGCGCAGCGGGTCGCGCACGGCGCCGGTGTCGGCGATGCGGTAGACGTAGCGCCTCTCGAGCGCAGCGAAGCGGGCGTCGAAACCGTTGGGCGCCAGGGCAGCTCGCCGCACGACGATGTCGTGCGGCAGCACGCCGCCGAGCCGGCTCACGAGCGACGGGCCGGGCTCGCGGTCGGACCGGCCGGGCAGCCGCGACCACGCCTGCGCGTCGAGGTCGACGTGCGCAACCTGGCCGCGCGCGTGCACGCCCGCGTCGGTGCGGCCGGCCACGGTCACGCGGACGGGCTCGGGGCTGCGCAGCACCGTGGCCAGTGCTGCGGTCAGCTCGCCCTGGACGGTGCGGAGCCCGGGCTGGGCGGCCCAGCCGGAGAAGTGCGTGCCGTCATAGGCGAGGTCGAGCCGCACCCGCAGCAGGGCGGCGCCCACGTCGCCCGAACCGTTCTCCTCGCTCATCGCGACCGAGCCTAACGGGGCGCTGCCGTGACGTACCACGAGGGCGTCAACCCCCTCCGACCTTCACACGTCATGAGTGTGGAGCCTCGGGCAACAGGGCCCGGGGTCGCGGAAGGGGGAACCTCATGCACACCATCTCTCGCCGGCTCGCGGGCGCAGCGCTCGCCGCGGCCCTCGCCGCCCCGGCAGCAGTCGCGGCCACCACGTCGGCCTCGGCGGCGCCGTTCTGCGGCATCACGTGGGGCTCGAGCACCAAGGCGACGAGCCCCAGCCTGCTCTGGACGGGACGCATCACCTCCGCCCGGCCGGGCCAGCACGCGTGCTTCGACCGCGTCGTGTTCGACCTCGACCCGGGCCGGGGCACGCTCGGCTACAACGTTCGCTACGTCAGCGCGGTCACGAGTCCCGGCAGCGGGCTGCCGGTCGCCGTCGCCGGCGGCGCCCGGATCCAGATCACGGTCGACGCGCCGTCGACGGCGCCCAGGAGCACCACGACGTTCTCCGGCTGGCGGACCTTCCGGCAGCTCAAGGGGATCGGCAGCTTCGAGGGCTACACCGACTACGGCCTCGGCGTGCGGGCCCGGCTGCCCATGCGGGCTTTCGTCCTCGCCGACGCCGACGGCGGCCGCCGCCTCGTGGTCGACGTCGCCCACGCCTGGTGACGAACCGTTCTCTCGATCGAAATCCCATCGAAAGAAAACTCCGTCACGGGCCGGAGCTGAGGGAACGGAGCGTTCTCTCGATCGAAATCCAATCGAAAGAACGCTCCGTCACCCGGGAAATCGAGAGAGCAGTCCGTCCCCGTGGGACGAACTGCTCTCTCGATGGGTGGGGCGTGGCTCAGGAGCCGGCGCCGGCCTTCGTGAAGCCGGCCTTCTCGGCGTCCTCGGCGGACTTGAACCAGAACTCGGCGATCGTCTGGTCGTACCACTGGCC
>JABFXB010000307.1 GCA_013361975.1 Dermatophilaceae bacterium | reverse complement strand
GAGCGGCGCCCCCTGACTCGAGGCCGTGACGTAGATGTGCTTCGACTGCCGGCCCGAGCCGTAGTTGGAGCGCCGACCGGGCGTGAGCAGGTCACCGACGCGCACGTCGGCCCGGGTGCCGTGGAAGAACGGCCCGGGGTCGTCGACGACGCGCGGCACCGGCGGTGGGTCCCGGAGCATGCTGTCCAGCCGGGCCATCAGGGCGGCGACGCGGGTGCGTCCCTTCGGTACGCGCGGGTAGCGCGAGAGCACGTCGAGCACCACGGGCGTCGCGCGCCGCGCCGCCGCGGTGACGACGTACTCGGCGACCACCGGGTCGTCGCCGCGCGCGAGCTCGGCGGCCCGCGCGGCGTGGGCCGCCGATCCGAGGATGTGCCGCGCCTGCGTCGCCTTGGCCAGCGGGTGGAGGTAGGCCGCTGCCGCTGCGTCACCCGCAGCGGTGGCCGCGTGCGCGGCTGCCTCCGAGCCGGCCTCCTTGGCGGCGCGGTGGGCCGCGGTGGCGGTCGTGCGCTGGAGGTTCGAGCGCGGTGCCCCCTCGACGAAGGCTCGCGCCGACTCGAGCGCCGCCTGGGGGCGTGGGTCATCGGGGTGGGTGCGCTGGAAGATCACGAGCATCGGCTCGGCGCACCCGACGGCATACGCGGTGACAGCCCTCAGCTCGTCCGCCGTCAGCACGAAGTCGCCGGCACTCGTCTGCATCATCCCAATCTGGCACACTTCGTCCCGCGGCTCCGGAGAACTCGACCCCACGAGGACCGAGCAGTTTTCGTGGTTCTAGCACCAAAGTCGCATTGCCTCTGGTATACGCGCCCCGGAAGGCTGGGTATGTCCTCGGGGCGGGAGGGCACCCGGTTTGGTTTCTCAAGGAGAGTCATGAAGAAGTTCGCGGCCATCGGCATGTCCACCATCGCAGCAGTCCTGCTCGGCGCCAGCGTCGCCTCGGCCAGCGGGGGCGGGGGCAGCTCGTCCGGCACCTGGCCGACGTCCATGCCGCTGCCGACCAGCCCCGGACGCATCGTGTCGCAGAGCTCGACGACTGCTGTCGTGAGGTCCACCGACCCCGTCGCGACCGTGCAGTCCAAGCTCGACAGCACGTACGCCGCCAAGGGCTGCACCCGCAAGCTCGCGGTGAACCGGCCGCGCGACTACCTCTGCCGCAACGCCTCCACGGGCAAGACCGACGAGGTGTACTTCACCTTCGCCGCCCTCGACCCGACGGCGACCGACCCCTCGCGCTCGCAGACCAACGCCTTCTACCTCAAGGGCTGAGCGCCCGGTTCCCGCCCCACGGAGAATGTCCGGGCCAAGGGCACGTACGGTTCTCCGGCACCTGGCGCCGGAACATCTCCACGGCCCTCGCTCCACGACGGTCGTACGCTTGAGGTGGCCGCCGGTGGACGAGAGGTGGTGGTGACGTGTCGCAGTGGTTCGAGGGTTGGTCCGAGGCCGACGTCGCCACGCTGCGGCTCGGCCCCGTCTGGGTGCTGAGCGCGCTCACCGGTCGCACGGTCTTCGACGACGACGAGCGCGGCGCCTTCTGGGACGCCGTCACCGACGCGGCGCTGCGCAGCAGCGGCGCCGGTCGCGCCGTGTTCGAGACGGCGGCCTCCGAACGCCGGTGGATCTTCGACGAGTTCGCCCTCGACGGCCGGCCCATCGTCTCCGGACTGCTCGCGGTCACGCGCCTGCTCGAGCGGCTGTCGGCCGAGGCGCGCGACGACGTGCGGCTCGGCATCGTGCGCGTGGGGGCCGCCGTGGCGCTGGCCCGCGGGCCGTTCGGCCGCCGCATGACGACGGAGGACGAGCAGACCCTCATCCTCGTGGACGAGCTGCTGCGCACCTCGACCGAGACCGCAGAGGACAACCCGATGAACTCCCCCGCCGCGATCTAGCAGGCGGTCGAGGGAGCACCCCGCCAGGCGGGTCGGCGCGTCACTCCAGCTTGGCGACGGTGAGCAGCACGGCCGAGTCCTCGAGGGCCGCGAGCGAGTGCCGCGCCTGCGGCACGACGAGCAGGTCGCCCGGCGCGCCCTCCCAGTCGACGTCGCCCGCGCTGATGCGCACGCGGCCACGCAGCACCTGCAGCGTCGCCTCGCCGGGGTTCTCGTGCTCGGTCATGGACTGTCCGGCGGCCAGCGCGACGACGGTCTGTCGGAGCACGTGCTCGTGGCCGCCGTAGACGGTGTCGGCGGCCCGACCGCTGGAGGCGTGCGTGGCGTGCTCGAGCAGCTCGCGGGCGAGGGCGGTCAGCGAGGACTTCTCCATGGACTCACCATGGCACCTGCGACGGCCGTCGTCGACGGGCTGGCTCCACGACGGCATCGCAGCGTCGCTCTTCCGTGTCGCCCTCGCGAGGGCGTATGCCGTGTGGCCTGACCGCGCGTCAGCGGGCGCGACGCAGGTGGTCGGGTGCTGGCATACGGCGGACGTCGACGCTCCAGAAGCGGATGACGAAGGCGTACGCGGGCCCGAGCGTCAGCCGGTGCTCGAACCCGCCCACCTCCGCGGCGACCACCTGGGAGCCGACGACCTCGGCCGCGACCTCGACCGCCCGGTCGAGGTGGTGCCGGTTCGTGTGGAGCACGACGGCGCCGACGTAGGTCAGCGCGGCGAGCTCGTGGCCACGCTCCGCGTCGCCGGCGAGCAGGGTCCACGTGAAGGAGTCGCTCGCGATCGACCACTCCTGCACCTGCGCGCCGAGCAGGTCGATGGCCAGCAGGTCGCGGATGTCGTCGGGCAGCTCGGCGTCGCTCACCCGCACCATCCTGCCGTCCAGCCGCCCGGGGGGTGCGCCCCGTGCTGCTGTCAGTCGAGGGCCTGCACGTCGGCCCGCCTGGCGATCGTGGCCGTGGCACGGCGGCAGGCGAGCACCGGCACGCGCGGCACGATCTCGTCGAGGAACGCGAAGCGCCGGCGGAGGGAGCGATGGTACGCGTCGCCGCTCGTGTCGCTGACGAGCGCGGTCCACCAGTCGGCGAGGTCACCCCAGCCGGGGGCGGCGAGCGAGCCGCCGTACTGCTGGAGCGCCAGCCCCGCGCACAGGCTCGCGAAGGTCATCCGCTGCTCGAGCGGCCACTCGGCGAGGGTGCCGACGAGCAGCGCCGCGCCGAAGACGTCACCGGCGCCGGTCGGGTCGACCTCGTGCACGCGCAAAGACGGCACGCGCGCCTCCTCGCCGGTGCGGGCATCGATCCCGAGCGCGCCGTCCGAGCCGTCGGTGACGATCGCGACGGGCACCCGGTCGGCGAGCGCGTAGACGGCCTCGACGGGCGAGCTCGTGCCGGTGTAGGCCATCGCCTCGACGGCGTTGGGCATGAACACGTCGCAGCGGCCCAGCCGCTCGAGGACGTGCGGCGACCACTGCTCCTTGGGGTCCCAGCCGACGTCGGCGAAGACGAGCGCGCCGTTCTCGCGGGCCCGGTCGACCCACGTCGGGCCGCTCGCACCGAAGATCTCGTCCTCGGCGAGGTCGACCATGACAGCACGCGAGCGGGGCGGCGTGCCGATGAGCTCGCTCGCCGGCACGGGCGACGGGTGGCCGTGCGAGACCATGCTGCGGTCGCGGTCGACCGACATCGACACCGTCACGGGGCTGTGCCAGTCGGCGAAGCGGCGGCTGTGGGCGAGGTCGATGCCCTCCTGCTCCTCCAGCGTGCGCCAGCAGAAGTCGCCGTAGTCGTCGTCGCTGAACGCGGCGGCCAGGCCGGTGCGCAGACCGAGCCGGCGCGTCGCGACGGCGAGGTTCGCGATGCCGCCCGGGCACGAGGCGAGGCCCTCGGCCCACACCTCCGTGCCGGGCTTGGGCGCGCTCGGCAGGCCCGCGAAGATCATGTCGAGGAAGACGGTGCCCCACACGAAGACGTCGAGCGGCGGGTCGTCGTCGGTGCGACGCGACGCCAGCGGGTCGAACGACTGTCTGTGGGGCACGCGCCCATGATCCCGCAGGTCGGCGCGCGACTCACCGGGATTCCCCCTCGCGCATGCCGTCCGGCAGACCCACCGGGTGAGTGCGTCGAGCGCTTCGTCCCACCTTGGTACGGTCCGAGGGTGGTGACGCCATGAAGCTGGTCATCCTCGGCGGCGGCGGGTTCCGCGTGCCGCTCGTGCACGGAGCGCTGCTGCGCGACACCGCCGAGCGCCGCGTCACCGAGGTCGTCCTGCACGACACCGACCTCGCACGGCTCGACGTCATGCGCCAGGTCCTCGCCGCACAGGCCGCGAGCCACCTCGGTGCGCACCCCGACACGCCGGCGCCGCCCCGGATCACGGCCACGCGCGACCTCGACGCGGCGCTCGCCGGCGCCGACTTCGTCTTCTCCGCGATGCGGGTCGGGGGCCTCGAGGGGCGCACCGCCGACGAGCGCATCGCCCTCGACCTCGGGCTGCTCGGCCAGGAGACCACCGGTCCGGGCGGTGTCGGCTACGGCCTGCGCACCGTGCCCGTCGCGCTCGACGTCGCTCGACGCGTACGCCGTCTCGCCCCCCGAGCGTGGGTCATCAACTTCACGAACCCCGCCGGGCTCGTCACGCAGGCGATGCAGTCGGTGCTCGGCGACCGTGTCGTCGGCATCTGCGACTCACCCCTCGGCCTCGCCAAGCGTGCAGCCGGTGCGCTCGGCCGCGACCTCGCCGACCTCGAGATCGACTACGCCGGGCTCAACCACCTCGGGTGGCTCACCGAGCTGCGCCACGACGGATCTGACCTGTTGCCAAGCCTGCTCACCGACGAGGCAGCACTCGCCGGCATCGAGGAGGGGCACCTCTTCGGCACCGAGTGGCTGCGCGACCTCGGCTCGCTGCCGAACGAGTACCTCTTCTACTACTACTTCACCCGCGACGCGATCGCCCAGATCGCCGGGGCGGCGCAGACCCGCGGCGAGTTCCTCGTCACTCAGCAGGCCGAGTTCTACAGCGCCGTGGCGCAGTCTCCCCAGCAGGCCTGGGAGCGCTGGGACGCCGTGCGGCGCGAGCGCAACGCCACCTACATGCAGGAGACCCGCGACAGCGGCGACGGCGACAGCCACGAGCGGTCCGAGGCGGACGTCGAGGGCGGGGGCTACGAGGGGGTCGCCCTCGCGCTGATGGCCGCGATCGCCCGGAACGAGCCCGCGCGGCTCATCCTCAACGTGCGCAACGACAGTGCTGTCGCCGGGCTGCCCGCCGACGCGGTCGTCGAAGTGCCGTGCACGGTCGATGCCCGGGGGCCGGTGCCGGTGCCGGTGAGTCCCCTGCCCGGTCACGCCCTCGGGCTCGTGCAGCAGGTGAAGGCGGTCGACGAGCTCGTCATCGCGGCTGCGTCCGAGCAGTCGAGATCGCTTGCGGTCAAAGCCTTTGCGCTCCACCCCCTCGTCGACTCGGTGACGGTCGCCCGCCAGCTGCTGACGGCATACGCCGGGCGTCTGCCGGACTTCTACGGCCACCTGAGGTAGGCGGGCCGCTGTCTGACCGACTACCCGGTCACGGCCTGCTCCCGCCCGGCCGCGTCACGACGGCCGGATCTCACCCGATCCGCGCACCACGAGCGTGGGTTCGATGACGACCCGCCGAGGGGGGGACGTGTCGCCGGCGATGCGGGCGAAGAGCAGCCGGCCCACCTCCGCACCGATCTGCCCCACGTTCTGGCGGACCACCGTCATGGCAGGGTCGAGCAGGTCCGCGAGCGGGAAGTCGTCGAAGCCGATGACGGCCACGCGGTGGCTCAGGCCCAACGACCGAAGGGCTCGCACCGCACCGATGGCGAGGTCGTTGCGCCCGGCGAAGATCGCTGTGGGAGAAGGTCCGCCACGGTAGAACGCGCGCACCGCGGCCTCGGCGGCGTCGGAGGTGCGCAGGTCCCTGACCTCCACGCGGTCGTCGGCGGGGATGCCGGCCGCGTCCATGGCCTCACGGCAGCCGCGCAGGCGGTCCTGGGCGGTCTGGATGGTGCCGAGGTCGAGCAGCACGGCGATGCGACGGTGACCGTGCCGGACGAGGTGCTCGACGGCGTGCCGGGAGCCGAGCACGTTGTCGACGGTGACCGAGTCGGCGTCGACGCCGTGAGGCAGGCGGTCGACGAAGACGGTGGGCAGGCCGGCCCGCAGCTCGGCCGCGAGGTACTCGTGACGCGACGTCGCGGGCATCAGCACGAGCCCGTCGACGCGCCGGGCGACCAGCCCTCGTACCAGGGCGATCTCGCGGTCCTCCTCCTCGTCGAGGCTGGCCGCCAGCACCGCGGTCTGCCGGGCGCGGGCGACGTCCTCGAGGGTGCGCAACAGGCTCGCCGAGAAGCTGTTGCTGACGTCCTGCAGCAGCGCTCCGACCGTGCCGGTGCGGCTGCTCGCACGGCGCAGGTTGCTCGCGTGGACGTTGTGGGAGTAGTCGAGCCGGGAGGCCGCGTGCTCGACCCGCTCGCGCACCGCGGCGGACACGCCCGCCTCACCGTTGACGACCCGCGAGACGGTCTTGAGGCTGACCCCCGCCAGGGCGGCGACGTCCTTCATGGTCGCGCGCGCCACCGGACGCCCCGCGCCCGGCGTGCCGATGCGCGCGTGCGCGTGGCCCGGCCCTGACATCGTTGTCTCATCCACGTTGCGATGTGTATCGGATCCCTTGACGTGCGCACAAGTGGCGCTCTATAAATCGTCCTGACAACGTTGTCACGAGACAGCGGCAGACAGAGAGGTCTACGCCATGCACCGCAGCTCCTTCCTCACCTCGTCGCGGCGCGCCGGACGCAATGCGCTCGTGGCGGTGGCCACAGGCACCCTGGTCCTCGGGGCCGCCGCCTGCGGCAGCTCCGACAGCGGCTCGGGTGGCTCGGGCGGCGCCAGCGGCGCCGGCGGAGGCGGCGGCGAGAAGGTCGGTGTCTCCCTCATCACCAAGGACTCGACCAACCCGTTCTTCGTCGCCATGCAGAAGGGCGCCAAGGCCGACG
>JABFXB010000514.1 GCA_013361975.1 Dermatophilaceae bacterium | reverse complement strand
CGCAAGGACCCCGACCGCGAGCTCGTCGGCCTCACCGACGCCGTGCGCGCCAAGGTCAGCCGTGAGATCAGCGCCGGACACAAGATCAACGCGATCAAGATCTACCGCGAGGCGACCGGCGCGCCCCTGGCCGACGCCAAGCGCGCCGTCGACAGCTGGTTCGTGCCGGGGCAGGGCCCGGGTGTGCGCGATGCCGCCGCCTCGTGGACCGAGGGCCGCCTCAGCGACGAGGGCCGCGCCCGCATCAGCGAGCTGATCCTCGCGGGCCGACGTGAGGACGCCATGAACCTCTACGCCGAGGCGACGGGCGCCAGCAGCTCGGAGGCGCAGGCGATCATCCGCAGCTGGGACACCAGCCAGGACTACTGAGCCCTCGGCTCACCCGAACCCCACCACCAGCTCCGACAGCCCGAGGCAGCCACCGCATGCGATCGATCCCCTTCTACGGCCTGACCGGCAAGTTCACCTTCCGGATGCTCGCGACCGTGCTCGGCGGCGAGTCCATCTGCATCGTGCTCGGCGCCCTCGTGGCGCGCGGCGTCAGCGCCGCCAACGACGGCGGGGGCCGCAGCACGGCATACCTGCTCGTGGGGTTCGGGCTCGGTGCGCTGTGCGTCGTGGCGGCCGGGATGATGCGGCGCCCGTGGGGGCTCACCCTCGGCTGGGTCGTGCAGGCCCTGACCCTGCTGAGCGCGCTCGTGGTTCCGATGATGCTCGTCGTCGGACTCTTCTTCCTAGCCCTGTGGGTCACCTGCCTCGTCAAGGGGGCGCAGATCGACGCGGAGATGTCTCGTCGCGAGGCGGCTGCGGGCGCCGGTGAAGGGCCGTCAGGGGGCGACGGCCCGGCCGATAGGGTGGAGGGGTGACCATCGAACGCTCCCTCGTCCTCGTCAAGCCCGACGGTTTCCAGCGCGGCCTCACCGGGGAGGTGCTCCGTCGCATCGAGGCGAAGGGCTACACCCTGGTCGGTCTCTCGATCCTCACCCCGAAGCGCGAGCAGCTCGCCGCCCACTACGCCGAGCACGAGGGCAAGCCGTTCTACGAGCCCCTCGTCGAGTTCATGAGCTCGGGTCCCGTCGCCGCCGTCGTCATCGAGGGCCACGACTCCATCAAGGGCTTCCGCAGCCTCGCCGGCGCCACCAACCCCACCGAGGCCCTGCCGGGCACGATCCGAGGCGACCTCGGCCGTGACTGGGGCCTGAAGGTCCAGCAGAACATCGTGCACGGCTCCGACTCGCCCGAGTCGGCCGCTCGCGAGATCGACATCTGGTTCCCCGGCCTCTGAGAGAACACCCGTCACAGGGGTCACTCAGGCCACGCATCCGACGACACGCCCCCGATGCCCTCGGGCACGGGGCGGCGGCGCGACACAATCCCGGCCATGAGCACCTGGCCCGCCCTCGGTCGCGACCTCGCGGTCGACCTCGGCACGGCCAACACGCTGATCCACGTGCGTGGTCGCGGCGTCGTCGTCGAGGAGCCGTCGGTCGTCGCGGTCGAGGTGGGCAGCGGCCGGTTGGTCGCCGCGGGCAGCAGGGCCAAGGAGATGCTCGGCAGGGCGCCGGGCACCATCCGGGCCGTGCGGCCGCTGCGTGACGGCGTCGTCTCCGACGCCGACGAGGCCGAGCGGATGCTGCGCTGGTTCATCGACCAGGTGCGCACGTCGCGGCTCGTCCGGCCCCGCA
The DNA here is from genome assembly GCA_013361975.1 of Dermatophilaceae bacterium. Classification (GTDB taxonomy): domain Bacteria; phylum Actinomycetota; class Actinomycetes; order Actinomycetales; family Dermatophilaceae; genus Terrabacter. The sequence goes on along the minus strand of JABFXB010000514.1, from coordinate 5,267 downwards.
TGGTGCTCTGCGTCCCGAGCGAGGTCACGGGCGTCGAGCGGCGCGCCCTCGAGGACGCCGCCACCCGGTGCGGAGCCCGACGGGTCTACATGATCGAGGAGCCGATGGCCGCGGCCATCGGCGCCGGCCTGCCCGTCTACGAGACGGCCGCGAGCATGGTCGTCGACATCGGCGGCGGCACCACCGACGTCGCCGTCATCAGCCTCGGCGGCATCGTGACGTCGAGCTCGCTGCGCATCGCCGGCGACGAGATCGACGAGGCGCTGATCAGCCACGTCAAGAGCGAGTACTCCCTCCTGCTCGGCGAGCGCAGCGCCGAGGACATCAAGGTGGCCGTGGGGTCGGTCTTCCCACTCCGCGAGGAGCTGACCACCCGGCTGCGCGGCCGCGACCTCGTCACCGGTCTCCCCAAGACGGTCCAGGTCGGCTCGGTCGAGGTGCGGCGGGCCATCGAGGGGCCGGTGCTGCAGATCATCGAGCTCGTGCGGGCCACCCTCGACGTGTGCCCGCCCGAGCTCGCCGGCGACATCCTCGACCGCGGCATCACCCTCACCGGCGGCGGCGCGCTGCTCCGCGGGCTCGACGAGCGCATGCGTCACGAGCTCGGGGTGCCCGTGCGCGTCGCCGAGGACCCGATCCGTGCCGTGGCGCGCGGCGCCGGACGCTGCGTCGACGAGTTCACGACCCTCGAGCGGGTGCTCGTCGGCGACCACCGCCTCTAGCCGTATGCCGTCGACCGCCCGCCGCCGCCTCCTCGTCGTCCTGGCGTCGCTGACCGTCGCGCTGCTGCTCGCCGACCTCGCAGGCTGGGGGATCGCCGACGGCGTGCGCCGGGCCGGTGGGCTCGTCCTGGGGCCCGTGCAGCGCGCGCTCTCGGACACCCAGCCCGACGAGCTCGCCACCGTCGAGCGCGAGAACGTGCGGCTGCGCACGCTCCTCGCCGACGAGCAGCAGCGCGCCGCCGACCGGGGCCGCCTCGACGGGCTGCTCGGGTCCAGCACCACGGCAGGGCGCACCGTGCTGCCGGCCCGCGTCGTCGCCACCGACCTCAGCCCCCTCGGCGGCCGCACCGTCACGCTCGACGTCGGCTCACGCGACGGCGTCGGCGCCGACTCCACGGTCGTCTCCGCCGAGGGGCTGGTCGGCCGGGTCGTGGCGGTCGCGCCGTGGACGAGCGACGTCCAGGTGCTGGGCAGCGCCGACTCCGTCGTCGCCGTACGGGTCGGCCCCGCGGGGACCCTCGGCACGGTCCGGGCGCCGGCCGCGGGCGACTCCGAGTCGCGCCCGCGCGGGTCACTGGGCCTCACCACCATGGCGCCGGGCACCGCCGTCGTGGGTGACGTCGTGCGCACCCTCGGCAGCGTCGCCGAGACCCCGTATGCCGCCGGCATCGTCGTCGGCACCGTCACCGCGGTCGACCCCGACCACGGGCAGCTCACCAGGGGCGCCACGGTGCGCCCGGCGATCGACCCGGACGCGATCGACGTCGTCGCCGTCATCGTGCCGAGGCCGCGGTCCCAGCCCCGCAGCACGACGAGGACGACACGATGAGGCCGACCCTGCTGGGAGTGCTGCGCACGGCATACGTGGTCGTGGCGGCCCTCATGACGGCGACCCTGCTCCCTCGGCTCGGCGTGCCCCCGCAGTGGGTGCCCGACCTCGTCCTCGTCGGCGTCGTGGCCACGGCCGTGCTGAGGGGCCCGGTGCACGGGGCGCTGACGGGCCTGCTGGCCGGCTGGGTGGTCGAGCTGGTGCCCCCGGTCGGCAGCCCGCTCGGTCTCATGCCGCTGGTCACCATGCTGGGCGGGCTCGTCGCCGGACTCTTCCGGCGCTCGTCGTCGCGCTCGTGGCTGCGTGCGCCCGCGGCCCTGCTCTGCGCGGCGGCCGTGGTGCTCTCCGGCCGGGTGGCGTCGGCCGTGCTTGCCGAGGGTGGCGTCGACCTGGCCGACGGCGCCTCGCGACTTCTCGCCACCGTCCTGCTCGGGCTCGTGCTGCTCCCGGCGCTGCTGGTCGTCGACCGTGCCCTCGTGCGCCGGAGGCTCGGATGAGGCGGGGCGGCCGGTCCCCGCGTGGCCGGTGGCCCCGCCGCTGGACGAGGCGTCGGGCGAGGCCGCGGGTGGGCGTCGCCGGAGTGGTGCTCGTGCTGCTCGTCACGCTGTTCGGCCTGCTCCTCGGCCGGCTCGGGCAGCTCCAGCTCGTCCAGGGACCCGAGCTGGCTCGCGCCGCGACCACGGTGAACACGCGCGAGGTCACCGACCACGCCCTTCGCGGACGCATCCTCGACCGCCGCGGCGCCCCGTTCGTCGCCAACAGCTACGAGACGGTCGTCACGGTGCAGCGCTCGGTGCTCGTCGACGCGAAGGACGGCGGGCGCGACCTCGTGACCCGGGTCGCAGCCGTGCTCGATCTTCCCTTCGACCGCCTCTGGGGCAAGACGATGCTCTGTGGCACCGCGGGAGCGCCGGCGGCTCCGGCATGCTTCAACGGATCGCCGTACGTGCCGATCCCGCTCGCGTCCGGGGTCGACGCGAGGCGTGCCCTGACCCTGGTCGAGCAGCCGGAGAAGTTCCCCGGTGTCGGCGTCGCCACCTCACCCGCCCGCGACTACGCCCGGCCTGCCGGGGCCCTTGCCCCGCACCTGCTCGGCTGGGTGGCGCGCGCCGACGCCGAGGAGGTCTCCGGAAGCGGCGGTCGGGTCGACGCCGACGACCTCGTCGGCCGGTCGGGCCTGGAGGCGCAGTACGACTCCGTCCTGCGCGGCACCAACGGGCGCACCGTCGTGGCGATCGACCCCCGCGGCATCGTCACCGACACCGTCAGCGTGACCCCACCGGTCGCCGGGCGCGACGTCGTGACGCACCTCGACGCACGGCTCCAGGCCCGCACCGAGGTGGCCCTGGCCCGGGCCGTGACGCACGCCCACTCGCTGAAGTTCCGTGCCGACACCGGGGCGGCGGTCGTCCTCGACGTGACGAGCGGTGCCGTCGTCGCCGCAGCGAGCTATCCGTCCTACGACCCCTCGGTGTTCGCGGGCGGCATCAGCAGCGCCGAGCTCGCCCGGCTGACGAGCCCCGCGCTGGGCAGCCCGCTGACGTCGCGCCTGACGGCAGAGACGTTCCCGCCCGCCTCGACGTTCAAGGTCATCTCCGTGCCGGCCGCGGTGAACGCCGGTGCGCAGCTGACCGGCCGCTACGACTGCTCGCCGAACGTCTCGGTCGGCGGGCGCCTCTTCAACAACTTCGAGTCCCGCGGCTACGGCCTGATCGACCTCCACCGGGCGCTCGTGGTGTCGTGCGACACCGTCTTCTACCGGCTCGCGTATGCCGCCTGGCTGGCCCAGGGCGGCCTCGCAGCCCCCACGGGCGCGGCCGACCCGTTCGTCGCCATGGCCAAGGCGTTCGGCCTCGGGCGCCGCACGGGCGTCGACGTGCCGGGCGAGGCCGCGGGGCGGGTGCCCGACCGCGCCTGGAAGGAGGAGTACTGGCTCGCGACGAAGGACGCCACGTGTCGGCGGGCCGCGACCGGCTACCCGGAGGTCGCGCGCACCGACCGGCAGCGCGCCGACTACCTGGGGCGCCTCGCGACCGAGAACTGCACGGCCGGCTACCAGTACCGCGCCGGCGACGCCGTGAACTTCTCCATCGGCCAGGGAGACACCGCCGTGACGATCCTGCAGATGGCCGGGGTCTACGCCGCCATCGCCAACGGGGGCACGCTGTGGCAGCCCCAGGTCGCGGCCGCCTACCGTTCGGGCGACGGCTCGACCACCGCCATCGCGCCGAAGCGGGTGGCCACGGTGCCGCTGCGGCGCGACGTCCTCGCGTACGTCCGGGCTGCGCTCGGCGAGGTCACCAGGCCGGGTGGCTCGGCGGGCACGGCCTTCGCGGGCTTCCCGCAGGCCCGCTACCCGGTCGCCGGCAAGACGGGCACCGGCGAGGTGTTCGGCAAGCAGGCCACCGCCTGGTTCGCGGGCTACGGCCCGACGACGAAGCCGAGGTATGCCGTCGTGGTCGTCGTCGGACAGGGCGGCTCCGGCTCGAAGGTGGCGGCCCCTGCCGTGCGCCAGATCTTCGATGCCATCCTTGCCCTGGGGCTGTAGGAGCCGGCGACGGCGGGCCTGCGACAGCCGACGGCGACCTGACGAGAGGTGCGAGCGTGGACGACTACCTGAGGAGCGACGCCCCGGTCATCCAGGTGCTCGACCGCGCCTGGGACCGCAGCCGGCTCAGCGTCCGCACCCGGTTCGAACGGCTCCGCACACGTGCGTTCCTGCTCCTGCAGTCGGCGGTCGCGGCCGGGGTCGCGTGGTGGTTCGCGACCGACGTCGTCGACCACCCGTCGCCCTTCTTCGCTCCCATCGTGGCTGTCATCTGCCTGGGAATGTCGTACGGCCAGCGGCTCCGGCGGGTCTTCGAGGTCGCGATCGGGGTGGCGGTCGGCGTCTTCACCGCCGACGTCTTCGTGCACCTCGTCGGCAGCGGTCCGTGGCAGATCTCGGCCGTCGTGCTCGTGTCGATGGCGTTCGCCACGCTGCTGCACGGCAGTGCCGTCATCGTCACGCAGTCGGCCGTCCAGGGCATCGTCATCGCGGCGCTCGTCGCGAGTCCCGGGCAGGCGTTGGGCCGCTGGACCGACGCCCTCATCGGCGGCGGCGTCGCCCTCGTCGCCGCGACCGTGGTGCCGCAGGCCCCGCTGCGACGACCCCGCGTGGCGGCTGCGGCGGCCGTGCGCAAGATCGGCGAGCTACTGCGCCGCGCCGCCGCGAGCGCAAGGGACGGCGACGTGCCGGCGGCGGCCGAGGTGCTGGCCTCGGCGCGTGCCACCGAGTCGCTGCTGCGCGAGCTCGGGTCGGCCGCCGACGAAGGCCTCTCGGTGCTCACCTCCTCGCCGTTCAAGCGGCAGCACGCCGAGGGCGTGCGCAAGATGGTCGACCTCGTCGAGCCGCTCGACCGGGCGATGCGCAGCACGCGCGTGCTCGTGCGTCGGGTGACCATCGCGGTCGGGCGCGGTGAGCCCCTGCCTCCCGGCTACGTCGAACTGATCCTCCAGCTCGCCGCCGCCACCGACGTCGTCGGTCGGGCCCTGTCCGAGAACGCCTCACCCGAGGTCGGTCGGCCCGCCATGCTCGCGGTGGCGCGCGCGACGGCGGCCCTGCCGCGCACGTCCAGCCTCGCGACCGAGACGGTTCTCGCGCAGATCCGCTCGACCGTCGTCGACCTGCTGCAGGTCACCGGGCTCGACGTCGACCAGGCGATCGCCGCCGTGCC
>JABFXB010000309.1 GCA_013361975.1 Dermatophilaceae bacterium | reverse complement strand
GGCCGGACGGGGCACGTGCGGGACCGTCCTAGAATCGGTGGGTGACTGCGTACCTCGACCATGCGGCGACCACGCCGATGCTGCCCGCCGCCATCACGGCGATGACCCGGCAGCTCGGCATCGTCGGCAACGCGTCGTCGCTGCACCGCACCGGCCGAGCCGCCCGGCGCGCCGTGGAGGAGTCACGTGAGAAGATCGCCCGCTGCCTCGGCGCTCGCCCCTCGGAGGTCGTCTTCACCTCGGGCGGCACCGAGTCCGACAATCTCGCCATCAAGGGCACCTACTGGGCCCGGCGCGACCGCGACCCGGCCCGGGTGCGGCTGCTCGTCGGGGTGACCGAGCACCACGCCGTGCTCGACTGCGTCGACTTCCTCGTCGCGCACGAGGGCGCCAAGGTGACCTGGCTCGAGTGCACGCCGGAGGGCGTCGTCGAGCCGTCCACGGTGCGAGCGGCCATCGAGGCCGACCCGGCGTCCGTGGCACTGGTGTCGGTGATGTGGGCCAACAACGAGGTCGGCACGGTCCAGGACGTCCGGGCCATCGCCGAGGTCGCCCACGTGTTCGGCATCCCGTTCCACACCGATGCCGTCCAGGCGGCCGGGCACCTCCCGGTGGACTTCGCGGCCAGCGGTGCCGACCTCATGTCGGTGACCGCGCACAAGCTCGGCGGCCCCATCGGTGTGGGGGCCCTCGTCGCCCGGCGCGACGTGAAGCTCGTGCCGCTCAGCCACGGCGGTGGTCAGGAGCGCCAGGTGCGCTCGGGCACGCTCGACACCCCGGCCGTCGTCGGATTCGCGGCGGCGCTCGTCGAGGCCACGGCCGCCATCGAGTCGGAGTCGGCACGGCTCGTCGCCCTTCGCGACGACCTCGTGCAGCGCGCCCTGGCGCTCTCGCCCGACATCCGCGTGACCGGTGCGTGGACCCGCGGTGACGGCAGCACCCGCCTGCCGGGCAACGCGCACCTGCTCGTCCCGGGCTGTGACGGCGACTCCCTGCTCTACCTGCTCGATGCGGCCGGTGTCTCCTGCTCGACCGGCTCCGCCTGCCAGGCGGGCGTGCCGCAGCCGAGCCACGTCCTGCTCGCGATGGGCGTGCCCGAGTCCGACGCCCGCGGGGCGCTGCGCGTGACCTTGGGCCACACGTCCAGCCAGGCCGACGTCGACGCCTTCGTCGACGCCCTGCCGGCGGCCATCGAGCGGGCCCGTCGTGCACGCGAGGCGACCGCGTCGTGAGGGTCGTCGCAGCGATGAGCGGCGGTGTCGACTCGGCCGTCGCCGCCGCCCGCATGCTCGACGCCGGGCACGAGGTGGTGGGCGTGCACCTGGCCCTGAGCCAGAGCGCCGCCACGCTGCGCGAGTCGGCCCGCGGCTGCTGCACCATCGAGGACGCCGGCGACGCGCGGCGCGTGGCAGACGTCCTCGGCATCCCCTTCTACGTGTGGGACATGGCGGCCCGCTTCAAGCGAGACGTCGTCGAGGACTTCCGCGCCGAGTACGCCGCCGGTCGCACCCCCAACCCGTGCCTGCGGTGCAACGAGAAGATCAAGTTCGCCGCCCTGCTGGACAAGGCGGTCGCCCTCGGGTTCGACGCCGTCGCGACCGGCCACTACGCGCAGGTCGTCGAGGTGCCCGACGCCGGCGGCAGCGTGCGGCGTGAGCTCCACCGCGCCGTCGACGAGGCGAAGGACCAGAGCTACGTCCTCGGCGTGCTCGACGCCGACCAGCTCGCCCGATCCTTCTTCCCCCTCGGTGACACGACGAAGCCGCAGATCCGCGAGGAGGCAGCCGAGCGCGGCTTCTACGTCGCGAACAAGCCCGACAGCCACGACATCTGCTTCATCGCCGACGGCGACACCCGCGGCTGGCTGGGCCGTGAGCTCGGGGAGGCCCCCGGCGACATCGTCGACACCGACGGCGCCGTCGTGGGCCGTCACGGCGGTGCGTTCGCCTACACCGTCGGGCAGCGCCGCGGGCTGGGCCTGTCGCGGCCGGCGCCCGACGGGCAGCCCCGCTACGTCGTCGAGGTGCGCCCCGACACCAACCAGGTCGTCGTCGGCACCGCCGACCTGCTGGGCGTCAACGCGCTGACGGGCGACCACGCCCGCTGGTGCGGGCCGGCGCCAGAGGGCGTCGTCGAGGTGGGGGCGCAGGTGCGCGCGCACGGCGCCGAGTATTCCGCGCGGGCGTGGGCCGACGGCGGCAACGTCGAGGTGCGCCTCGACGAGCGCATCCGCGGGGTCGCGCCGGGCCAGTCGGTCGTGCTCTACGACGGTACGCGCGTGGTCGGCTCCGCCACGATCGCGGCGGCACACCTCGAGCGGACCCCCGTCGCCTGAGGCTCCACAAGGACCGTCAGTCGACCGAGCGCGTCCAGGTGACGGTGCGGGCCGTCGGGCGGAAGCCGAGCGACCGGTAGAGGCGCTGAGGGCCGGGGTAGTCGTCGTCGCCGCGCGGACTGACCTGTGCGAGTGAGCCGCCCACCTCACCGAGGTGGTGCAGCGCGGCGAGCGTCACGGCACCGGCCAGCCCCCGGCCGCGGTGATCGGGCACGCACCCGACCGGCTCGACGAGCCCGACCCCGGTGGCCTCGTCGAGCCAGACGATGACCGACGCCACCATGCGGTCGGCCTCGTCGACGGCGACCCAGTCGAGGTCGTGCCGGTAGGGCCACGCCGCCTGCAGCTGCCGGTATGCCGTCTCGTCGACCTTCGAGGGCCCGAAGTCCGACCACGCCGCCGCGTGCACGGCGGCGCGCTCACGCGCCTCGTGGGGCTCGACCTGACGGAAGCGGTAGCCGTCCACGCGCGGCGCCGGGGCGAGATCGGCCACCGCGACGGCGTGGTGGGTGAACCACCATGTGTCGGGCTGCGGCTCGAAACCCGCTGCGGCAAGGGCCGGTTCGGCCACGTCGTGCTCCATGACGATTGCCGACTGCGTGCCGGCGTCGCTGGCCTCCTCGAACCACTCGACGAGCTCCTCGGCGACGTCGGGGCGGTCGGGCGCCACCTGCAGCTCGAGCCAGTCGGGCGCCTCGGCCCAGCCGAAACCGACGACCTGCTCGTCGTCGCTCCAGACGGCGATGGCCTCGCCGTCGTCGAGCCGGTCGGGGTCGACCGGGCGGAAGTAGCGGCTCCACGCGAGCTGACCGGGGTGGAAGCGGCTCGTGGGCGACCACAGCCGCGACGCCATGGCCTGCATCGCCCGCAGGTCGCCGGGCCCCGAGAAGTCACGACGTGCGGTCGCCATCGCGCCAGCGTAGAGGCGTCCGACGACGTGCGTCGCCCAGGGTTGGCCGCACGGGCGGTCACTTCGCGTCCCGCGTCCCGCTCGCCGCAGTCCGCGCCCCTCGCGTGGTCTCGCACGCCGCTGGCCTAGGCTGGCGCGGTGACCCTGGCAACCGGCATCGGCTCCCTGCCCGGCACCTCCGTGCGTGACGCCCTCGCGCAGGTGCGCGAGATCCTCGACGGGAACCTGCCCTACCTGCCCGAGCTGCCCGCCCGCGGGCCCGGCGCCGACATGGTGGGCCGCACCGCCGGGCTGCTCGTCGAGATGCCGGTCGACCTGCAGCCGGTGGGGTGGCGGCTCGTCGACCGTCCCGGGCGCGACGCCGCCCGCACCGCGGCGCTGCTGCGCGAGGACCTCGACGAGCTCGCCGAGGCCTTCGACGGCCACGCCGGCCGGCTCAAGCTCCAGGTCGTGGGGCCGTGGACGCTCGCGGCGAGCGTCTGGCTGAGCCGGGGCGAGCGGATGGTCGTCGACGAGGGCGCGAGCCGTGACCTCGTCGAGTCGCTCGCCGAGGGCATCCGCCTCCACGTGAGCGCTGTGCGGCGGCTCGTCCCGGGGGCCGACATCGTGCTGCAGGTCGACGAGCCGTCGCTGCCCACCGTGCTCGCCGGACGGCTGCCGACCTCGTCCGGCTTCGGGCGCCTGCCCAGCCTCGACCCGCAGGTGGCTGCGGCCGGGCTGAAGACGGTGCTCGCCGCGCACGACGGCGAGACCGTCCTGCACTGCTGCGCGGCCGACCCACCCCTGCCTCTGCTGCGCTCCGCCGGTCCGTCGGCGCTGTCGATCGACACGTCGCTGCTGCGCCCGCGCGGGTGGGAGGGCGTCGCCGTCGCGGTCGAGGACGGCATACGGCTGCACGCGGGAGCGGTCCCGACGGACGGCAGCCTGACCCGGCCCCAAGCGGTCGCCGACCGCCTCGTCGACGCGTGGCGCCGCATCGGTATGCCGCCCACCTCGCTCGCCGACCTCGTCGTGACCCCCGCCTGCGGGCTGGCCGGTGCCGCCCCCGAGGTCGCCCGCACCGTCCAGCGCGCGGCCGTCGAGGCGGCGCGCGAGCTCGACGAACGCAGCACCGCCTGACGGGTGTGGCGCTCCGCACCCGTGCGCGCCGGCGGCACCACGACGACGGCGAAGGCCGGTCACCCCGAGGGTGACCGGCCTTCGTGCTGTCGGGGGAGCAGGCTCAGAGCGCGGAGCCCGCCGTCCACGTGGACCAGCTGAGGTTCCAGTCGGCGTAGCCGTTGCCCATGGTCATCGGGCGGTTGGTGCCGACCGTCTCGACGACGTCGCCGATGCGGGTCTGGCCGTAGAGCCACTGGCCGTTGGCGTCGCTCATGCCGGTGCAGCCGTGGCTGACGTTGGCGTGACCCTGGTCCTTGACCGACCACGGCGCCGTGTGGAGGAACTCGCCGGAGTTCGTGACGCGCATGGCGTACTTGACCGGGGTGTCCTCGTAGTAGCCGGTGTCACCCTTCTTCAGGCCGATGGTCTCGGCCTTCATCGTGATGTTGGTGACCTTGTCCATGATCACCTTGACGCCGGAGCGGGTGATGAAGCCCGGACGTCCGCCCGTGACGGGTATGCGCTTGGCGAGCTTGCCGTTGATCATGACGTCCATCTGGTGCGTCTGCAGGTTGACCTTGGCGATGAGCGAGCGGCCGATCGTGAAGTCGGCCGTGCGCGACTGCTGGCCCCAGCGACCGCCGCCGGCGGAGACGCCGTTGAGGTTCGCCTCGACGTGGACCTTCGTGCCGGGCTTCCAGTACGCCTTGGGCCGCCAGTGGGCCTCCGTCGACGACAGCCAGTACCAGGAGCCGGCCTGCGCGGGCGTCGAGGTGACCACCATGTGCTTCTCGAAGTTCGCCTTGTCCTTGACCGGCAGGTCGAAGCGCATGACGACCGGCATGCCGATGCCGACCGTGCCGCCGTCGCGGGGTGAGACGGCGGTGTAGACCTGGTCGTCGAGGCTGAGGTTGGCGGTGCGGAACGAGCGGGTCGACTCGTCGGTGCGGCCGTCGGGCTCCTCGGCCTCGAGGGCGAGGGTGTACTCGACGCCGGGCTCGAGCAGCTCGCCGGCCGTCCAGGTGCCGTCCTTGAGCGTGCCGTCGACCGTGATCTTGTTGCCCTTCTTGCTCACGTAGGACAGCGACGCCTTCTTGAGGATGCCCTTCTGGGCGGAGGCTGTGACGCGCGTGTCGACGGCGACGTCCTGGGCGTCGGCGGCCGGCGTCGTCGTGTAGGCCACGGGGTCGGCGGTCGGGGTGGGCGTGGGCGTCTCGGAGCTGCCGGGAGCCGCGGAGGACGAGCTCGCCGGCTTGCCGTTGTCGGCGGTGGCGGAGGCGTTGCAGGCGGTCACGCCCAGCATGGCCAGGACGGCCATCCCCGAGACTGTGGCGGTACGGATGCTCGACTTCACGCTTGATAAACCCTTCGCGGACGCGTCGCCGGGCGCTCCACGGCGGAGCGGGGCGCGGCGCGTCGATTGACCCTGCTCCAGTGTCACCGATGGCGACCTGATACTCCAAAACGTACGGCGAGTCCAAACGCCCGCGTGTCGGGTGGGGCTGGAGGCCTCGTCCGCCGACTCGTCCGCCTACCCGCCGGTATGCCGGACGGGTCGGTTGTGGGGGCCTCAGGAGGCGTCGGCGGGGCGCACCTCGCGACGCAGGATCTTGCCGGTCGGCCCCTTCGGCAGCTCGTCGAGCGTCCACAGGCGGCGGGGGTACTTGTACGCCGCCAGCCGCTCCTTGACGTAGCTCTGGACGTCGTCGAGCGTCGCGCTCGAGCCCGGCCGGAAGACGACGGCCGCACCGACCTCCTCACCCATGAGGTCGTCGGGCACGCCGACCACGGCCGCCTCGAGCACGTCGGGATGCGTGTAGAGCACCTCCTCGACCTCGCGGGGATACACGTTGAGGCCGCCCCGGATGATCAGGTCCTTCTTGCGGTCGACGATCGTGAAGTAGCCCTCGTCGTCGACGGTGGCGAGGTCGCCCGAGCGGAACCAGCCGTCGGGGATCGCCTCCTTCGTGGCCTCGGGACGGTTCCAGTAGCCCTTCATGATGTTCTCGCCCCGGATCGCGATCTCGCCGATCTCGCCGGGCTGGGTGTCGTTGCCCTCGAGGTCGACGAGCCTCATCTCGCAGCCCGGGATGGCGCGGCCGATCGTGCCGGGCTTGGTCGGCTTGTCGGGCATGTTGAACGAGGCGACCGGCGACGTCTCGGACAGGCCGTAGCCCTCGAGGATCTGGCAGCCGAACTTCGCCTCGAACGCCTTCATGACCGCTTCGGGCATGGCCGAGCCGCCGGAGGCGCAGGTGCGCAGGCTGCTCGTGTCGGCATGGTCGGCGTTCGGGTGGTTGAGGATCGCGGCATACATGGTCGGGACGCCCTGGAAGATCGTCACGTGGTCGCGCCCGAGAACCTCGATGGCCTTGGCGGGGTCGAAGCGGGGGATGAGTGTCAGGGTGGAGCCGCGCTGGACCGACGTGTTGAGACCGCACGTCAGGCCGAAGACGTGGAAGAGGGGCAGGCAGCCCATGATCACGTCGTCCTCGGTGATCTGCATGATGTCGCTCGCCGACCGCTCGGCGTTGCGGTGCAGGTTGAAGTGGGTGAGCTCGGCGCCCTTGGGCTTGCCGGTGGTGCCGCTCGTGTAGAGGATCACCGCG
>JABFXB010000117.1 GCA_013361975.1 Dermatophilaceae bacterium | reverse complement strand
CGCCCGTGATGGCCAGCGCGCACAGCGCCATGACGAGCGCCCAGCCGGCCGCGCTCAGTCCTGGTCCGCGCCGCGAGCCGGTCGCGGACCCCCTCGGCTGCTGGAGACCGACCATCACCACCTGCCCAGACGCCCGACCGTTCGAGCGTACCCACGTGTGGGTGGCGGTTTCAGCCGAACGCCCGGTATGCCGCACCGCTCGGCCCGCGCCGGTCGGCGAGGGCGCTGCTCAGCCGATGACGACGAGCAGGTCTCCCCCCTCGACCTGCTGGTGGGTGCCGATCGCCACGCGCGAGACCGTGCCGCCGGAGGGGCTGGTGATGTTGGCCTCCATCTTCATCGCCTCGATCGTGGCGACGACCCCTCCCGCCTCGACAGTGTCGCCCTCGGCGACCGCCAAGGTCACCACGCCGGCAAACGGCGCCGCGACCTGGCCCTTCGCGCCCGGCTCGGCCTTCTCGGCGGACTTCACGTCCGCCTCGACCGAGCGGTCGCGCACCTGGATGGGGCGGAACTGGCCGTTGAGGGTGCACATGACGGTGCGCATGCCCTTGGAGTCGGCCTCGCCGACCGACTGCACGCCGATGAGCAGCCGTTTGCCCTGCTCGATCTCCACCTCGTACTCCTCGCCCTGCTCGAGGCCGTGAAGGAACTCGACGGTGCCGAGCACGGAGAGGTCGCCGTAGGACTCGCGGGAACGCTCGAACTCGGACGCAGGCCCGGGGAAGAGCAGCTGGTTGAGGGTGCGCCGTGGCGCGTCGGCGAGCGCCTTCTCCTGCTCCGGCGTCAGCTCGGTCAGGCGCGGCCTCGACCGTCGCCCGGCCAGGGCCTTGGTGCGGAACGGCTCGGGCCAGCCGCCGGGAGGGTCGCCCAGCTCGCCGTTGAGGAAGCCGATGACGGAGTCGGGGATGTCGTACCGCTGGGGGTCGTCCTCGAAGTCCTCCGGGTCGGCGCCCGCGCCGACGAGGGCGAGTGCGAGGTCGCCGACCACCTTGGAGCTCGGGGTCACCTTGACGAGGTTGCCGAGGATGCGGTTGGCGGCGGCATACGTGTCCTCGACGGCCTCGAAGCGGTCGCCGAGGCCTAGGGCAATGGCCTGCTGGCGCAGGTTGCTCAGCTGGCCACCGGGGATCTCGTGGAAGTAGACCCGGCCGGTGGGGGAGTCGAGGCCCGACTCGAACGGCTTGTAGAGGTGGCGCACCGCCTCCCAGTACGGCTCGAGCGCGAAGACGTGCTCGATGTCGAGTCCCGTCGGGCGGGCGGTGTCGTCGGTGGCGGCGACGAGGGCCGACAGCGACGGCTGGCTCGTCGTGCCCGCCATGGTGGCCGTCGCAGCGTCGACGGCGTCGACGCCGGCGTCGATGGCGGCGAGGAGCGTGCCGATCTGCCCGCCGGCGGTGTCGTGCGTGTGCAGGTGCAGCGGCAGGTCGAAGCGCTCGCGGAGCGCCGTGACAAGGCGGGCGGCGGCTGGTGCCCGCAGCAGCCCGGCCATGTCCTTGATGGCGAGCACGTGCGCGCCGGTCTCGGCGATCTGCTCGGCGAGGCGCAGGTAGTAGTCGAGGGTGTAGAGCTTCTCGCCCGGGGACATGAGGTTGCCCGTGTAGCACAGCGCGACCTCGGCCACGGCCGTGCCGGTCTCGAGCACAGCCTCGACGGCGGGGCGCATCTGCGACACGTCGTTGAGGGAGTCGAAGATGCGGAAGATGTCGAGCCCCGTGGCCGCGGCCTCGCGCACGAACGCGTCGGTGACGGCGGTCGGGTAGGGGGTGTAGCCGACCGTGTTGCGCCCTCGCAACAGCATCTGGAGGGGGATGTTCGGCATCGCCTCGCGCAACGCGGCGAGCCGCTCCCACGGGTCTTCGGCGAGGAAGCGCAGGGCGACGTCGTAGGTCGCGCCACCCCACGCCTCCATCGACAGCAGCTGGGGGGTCAGGTGCGCGACGTGGCGGGCGACGTGCAGCAGGTCGCGGGTGCGCATGCGGGTGGCCAGGAGCGACTGGTGGGCGTCGCGGAAGGTCGTGTCGGTGACGGCCACCTGATCGGCCTCGCGCAGGGCCCGGGCGAAGGCCGCGGGCCCGTCGGCGAGGAGACGGTCGCGCGAGCCCCGGGGAAGGGGGGCGTCGGGCAGCCGGGGGAGCTTGTTGCGCGGGCGGATCCGCGTGGTCACGGGACCGTTCGGCTGGTTGACGGTCACGTCGGCGAGGTAGGTGAGCAGCTTGGTGGCCCGGTCGGCGCTGACCCTCGCGTCCAGCAGCTCGGGGCGCTGGTCGATGAACGCGGTCGTGGCCAGGCCCTGCTGGAACACCGGGTCGCTGAGCACCGCCTCGAGGAACGGGATGTTCGTCGAGACACCGCGGATCCGGAACTCCGCCAGGGCGCGCTGGGCCCGCCTGACGGCGATGGGGAACGTCATGCCGCGACAGGTGAGCTTGACGAGCATCGAGTCGAAGTGGGCGCTGACCTCGGCACCGACGAAGACGGTGCCGCCGTCGAGGCGCACGCCGCTGCCGCCGGCCGAGCGGTAGACGGTGATGGTGCCGGCGTCGGGCCGGAAGCCGTTGGCGGGGTCCTCGGTGGTGATTCGGCACTGCAGCGCGAAGCCCTTGGTGCGGATGTCGTCCTGCCGCAGTCCGAGCGTCTCGAAGGTCTCACCGGACGCGATCTGCATCTGGGTGACGACGAGGTCGATGTCGGTGACCTCCTCGGTGACGGTGTGCTCGACCTGGATCCGCGGGTTCATCTCGATGAAGACGTAGCGGCCGTCCTCGCCGAGCAGGAACTCCACGGTGCCGGCGTTGACGTAGCCGATCGACCGGGCGAACGCGACGGCGTCGGCGCACATCCGGTCGCGGAGCGCGCCGTCGAGGTTGGGCGCGGGCGCGATCTCGACGACCTTCTGGTGACGGCGCTGGAGCGAGCAGTCGCGTTCGAAGAGGTGGACGGTCTCTCCGGTGCCGTCGGCGAGCACCTGCACCTCGATGTGGCGGGGGTTGACCACCGCCTCCTCGAGGTAGAGCGTCGGGTCGCCGAACGCCGACTCGGCCTCGCGCTGGGCGGCCTCGAGGGCGTCGCGCAGCGCCTCCCTGGTCTCGACGCGCCGCATGCCGCGGCCGCCGCCGCCGCTGACGGCCTTGACGAAGACCGGGAAGCCGATCACGTCGGCGGAGGCGGCGAGCGCGTCGAGGTCGGTGCCCGGCTCGGACCCGCGCAGGGTGGGCAGCCCCGCGTCACGGGCGGCCGCGATGGCGCGCGCCTTGTTGCCGGTCAGGTGCAGCACCGACGCGGGCGGTCCGATGAAGGTGATGCCAGCCGCGTCGCAGGCCTCCGCGAGCAGCGGGTTCTCCGAGAGGAACCCGTAGCCGGGGTAGATGGCGTCGGCGCCAGCCTCGACGGCCTTCGCCACGATCGCCTCGTGGTCGAGGTAGGCGCGGACCGGGTGCCCCGCCTCGCCGATCTGGTACGCCTCGTCGGCCTTGAGCCGGTGCTCGCTCTTGCGGTCCTCGTACGGGAAGACGGCGACCGTGCGGGCGCCGAGCTCGGTCGCGGCCCGGAAGGCCCGGACGGCGATCTCGCCTCGGTTGGCGACGAGAACCTTGCGGAACATCGGACCTCCAGGGTCGGGCGGCTCGGTGGTCCACGACGACCACGTCCCGCAGCCTAGTGGCGGCGGCGCGTGGGGGAACCCGGGCGACGAGGCGCGGGACGACGCGTGCGACCCACGGGAATGGCTTGGACCGCTCGAGCGTTCCTCCTGCATACTGTGGACTCCACTGCGGTGGACGAGCAGGTTGAGAACTGAACAGCGTGACGTGGACACCCCCATGGGGGTGATCGGTTTCGACGGTGGTCGACACACCAGGGGAAGCGGGTCGAGGATGCAGGGTTATCTCGTTAACGCTCCTTGCAAAACAATAGGTGCCAATTCCAAGCGCACCGACTTCGCCCTCGCCGCCTGAGCGAGCTCCGAAGTCTGTCAGCCTGAGCTAGTTTCCGACTCAGTGCCTGGCATCAGCTAGGAAACTTGCTGCGCAGTCATGTTGGGGGGCTGCGCGGGACTCCTACTCAACTGGGCCTGTCAGGGGACGTGTGCGTGCGAGCCCTGGGGCCGAGAAAAGCCATAGCGCACTGCACCCGGAGAAGTCCTGGTCTCTCGTCATCGGACGCGGGTTCAATTCCCGCCACCTCCACCACCTCGTGGTGGCCACGTCACGCTGTTCCTCACCCGACGCGCTTGAGTTCGTAGTGCCCGTCGGTCCTCGTGAAGGTCGCGCGCACCGTCACCTTCTGCCCGTTGAGGGTCAGGTGGCAGTCGGCGTGCGTGCCGACCTTGAGGTTCGGGAAGTTCGCGCACGTCACGCCCGTGACCTTGTCGGACGGCGAGTTCGCCCTCGCCCGCGCGACGATCCGGGCGGCCAGCGCCTTGCCGCTCGTCGCAGGGTTGAAGACGACGACCGAGGGCGGTGCCGTCACCGTGGCGGTGACCGTGGCGGCAGGACCGGCAGAGCCCTGCCCGCACGCACCGAGCGCCCAAGCCCCGACGACTCCGACACCCAGCGCGATCGCGACCGGGCGTCCACGTGCGCGACCGTGCATCCGTGCCTCCCGCGTCCCCCGGGCGCCGTCGTGCGCCCAGGCTGGGTCCAAGTATCCCGGCGTGACGGCCCTCCCGAGGGCGAAACGGGCGAGGACGCGACGAAGGCGCCCCGCGGCTCGGCGTGGGGCGCCTTCGTGCGTATGCCGTGCGGCTGGCTCGGCCGGCCGAGCCTCAGGCCTGCTCGGGTGCGGCTGCCGCCTCGGCGGCCATCTGCTCCTTGATCGGGGCCATGTCGAGCGCCTTGACCTGCTCGATGACGTCCTGGAGCGCCGACTGGGGGAGGGCGCCGGGCTGCGCGAACACGAGCACGCCCTCCTTGAAGGCCATCAGGGTCGGGATCGAGGTGATGTTGGCGGCCTGGGCGAGTGACTGCTCGGCCTCGGTGTCGACCTTGCCGAACACGATTCCGTCGTTGTCGCCGCTCTGCGAGGCGGCGTCGTAGACCGGGGCGAACTGGCGGCACGGGCCGCACCAGGACGCCCAGAAGTCGACGAGGACGATGTCGTTGTCGAGCACGGTCTTCTCGAAGGACTGCGCGGTCAGGTCAGTGGTAGCCATGTCTCTCCCAACGGATCAGCGGTGGTCGGTATTCCGTGGTCGGTCCCGGTGCGGGGCGGCGCTCAGACCAGCTCCCACGTGACCGTGACGTTCGCCACGAGCTCGAGGTCGCCGCCCTCGACCGGCATGCCGCCGTCGGCCGCCATGGCGACTGCCATGAACTTCGACTGCCGCACGCCGAGCGGCATCGCCCCGCCCTCGGCCACCCCGAGGACGGCGCCGAGCTGGGCACCCGACAGGCCGGCATACTGCTGCGCC
Organism: Dermatophilaceae bacterium; assembly: GCA_013361975.1. Classification (GTDB taxonomy): domain Bacteria; phylum Actinomycetota; class Actinomycetes; order Actinomycetales; family Dermatophilaceae; genus Terrabacter. Next base: position 1,550 of record JABFXB010000117.1, on the reverse strand, counting down.
TTGTCACGGGCGTCCGCGAAGGCGGCGTCGCGAGCCTCGCGCAACCCGTCGGACCGGTCGGCGACGTCGAGACGGACCGAGTCGACGAGCAGGGCGTTGCCCACCGCCGCTGCCGCGGACTCGAGGATCTCGCCGACCGCCTCGAGCCGGCGCACCGTCACCCCGAGCCGCTGCTGCGCCGTGAAGCCGACGGCGGTCCCGGTGTTGTCCCAACGCTGGTTGACCCCGGCGTCGAGCGTGCGGATGTCGGCGTCCGCGACCCCACGGTCGCGCACGACCGCGCCCACCTTGCGGATGCCCTCGGTGGCACCGGCGAGCGCAGCGGCCACGTCGTCGGCGTCGTGCCCGACGCGCAGGTCGAGCCGGACCACGTCGGGCGAGACCGTGGCCCGACCGTTGCCGCCCACCGTCACCGTGCGCTTGCCCATGCCCGTCCTCTCGTCCACCGCCCGGGGCGGCACGTCGTCCCTCGTCGCAACCTACCTAGACTCCGTCACCATGACGACCCTTCCGTCCTCCCAGCGCTCCCGCAGGCTCGTCGCGCTGGCCGTGGCGGCCGTCGTCGTCCAGCTCGCCGTCCTCTACTGGCCCGTGGTGACGATCGAGGGGCCGGTCAGCTGGACCGACAAGGTCGTCCACCTGCTCGTGTTCGCCCTGCCGACGTATGCCGTCGCCCGCGCGCTCGGGTCGCTGCGGACTGCCGTCGTCGCCTTCGCGCTGCACGCCCCCGTGAGCGAGCTGGTGCAGCACTTCCTGCTCCCCGGGCGGTCCGGCGACCCGTGGGACGCCGTGCTCGACCTGGTGGGTGTCGGACTCGCAGCCGGCGCGCTCGTGGTCGGGGCGAGGCTGCGCCGCTGGTAGACTTTCGGGCATCCGACTCCGAGGTCCCCTCGGATCACGACGGACGGGATGGCGCCGGGGATGCCCGGCGGGCAGGCTCGTCCGACGAGGTGACACCCCCACCGGAAGTCCGCGCCGACGGCGCGGCCCGGCACCGACGCGGAGCGGATCCGAACACCGGACGGCACAGATGCCGGGCACCGGTACACATGGGGCGCAGACACTTCTGCGCCTGAGGCTCGTCTGCATGGTCGTGTTGTGACTCACGGCTCGAGGCGAAGTCTGCATCGAGTCAGAGAGTTGAATACGCAATGCCCAAGAACACCTCCTCCGGCGCGCCCAAGAAGGCCCGCTGGTCCACCGAGAAGAAGGCCGCCGCGGCCAAGAAGCCGCACCGAGGCCAGGGCGGACCCAAGACCGGTTCGTTCGCCGGTTCCAAGACCTCGCGTCCGGCGTCGTCCGGGACTACCCACGTCGGGGGCCGCGAGTGGCGCGCCCCGCGCGATGAGCACCGTTCGTCCGACCGTCGTGACGACCGTCATGACGACCGTGGCGGCTACCAGCGCCGTGACGACCGCGGCGAGCGCCGCTCGTTCGACCGACGTGACGACCGTGGGGACCGGGGCTACCGGCGTCGGGAGGACCGGCCTCGTTTCGACCGCGACGACCGTGGTGACCGGGGCTACCAGCGTCGTGACGACCGGCCTCGT
>JABFXB010000387.1 GCA_013361975.1 Dermatophilaceae bacterium | reverse complement strand
GATGGAGCGAGCGACGGGAATCGAACCCGCGTATCCAGCTTGGGAAGCTGGCGCTCTACCATTGAGCTACGCTCGCACGGGCCGCCGGCTGGTGCCCCGCAGGGGCCCGCGAGGCGGCACGCGGCGTCAGTGTAGCCGACGCCGCGCCAGTGCACTGACCGCGACCCCAGGGGCCCACGACCGTCATGGATCTGACCAAGCAGTCCGCCTTCGTCGAGCACGTCCGCGGACGCGGCGGAGCCAAGGCCCAGGTGGCGGTGACCCTCGAGCAGTTCTTCGAGGGCAACGACTGCGAGTGGTGCATCGCGCCCAACCGTCCCGAGGACGTGCCGCTCGACACGGTGCGACGCGTCCTCTTCGACCTGCGCTCCCACCCCGACGTGCACGACGTCCGGGTCGAGCTCGACGTGCTCGAGTTCCAGGATTTCCCCGACGACGAATGGCCTTACGCGAGTGGGGTGGCCGTCATCACGACCCTTCAGCCCGAGGAGGTCGATGCCATGACCGCCGACGCCGACACCGAGGCCAGCGGCGGGCCGGCCGCCGGTGCCGACTGGCTCGTCGACGCGCCGAGTGTGCCGCAGGGTCACCACTACGTCGGCGTCTGGTGGGACTGATGGACGCCGGCGGCGCAGCCATCGAGGTGGGCGACCTCGAGCAGGTCACCGAGGCGCTCTGCTACCACGGTGAGGGTCCCGTGTGGTCGCCCTCCTGGGGCGGCCTGCGCTGGGTCGACATGCTCGCCGGCGACGTGCTCACGCTCACCGCCGACGGCTCGGTCGCGCGGGTGCACGTCGGTGACGTGGCCGCCTTCCTCCGGCCGCGTACGCGGGGCGGCTGGGTCGTCGCGACCGAGCGCGGGCTCTCGCTCGCGGACGAGCCCGACGGCATACCGGAGCCGTGGTTCGACCTCTGGGACGACCCGTCCATCCGGATGAACGAGGGCGGCGTGGACGCCGAGGGCCGCCTGTGGGCGGGCACGATGGGCTACGACCGCGTGCCCGGCAGCGCCACCCTCTACAGCGTCGACGCCGGCGGCAGGGTCGCGGTGGTCGTCCAAGGCGCGACGATCTCCAACGGCATCGACCTGTCGCCCGACGGCCGACACGCCTACTACGACGACACCCCCACCGGCCGCACCGACGTGTTCGACGTCGTCGACGGCGAGCTCGTGAACCGCAGGCCCTTTGTCACCCACGACACCGGCCACCCCGACGGGCTGACCGTCGACAGCGCCGGCAACGTCTGGGTCGCCCTCAACGGCGCCGGGCGCGTGCGCTGCTTCTCTCCCGCCGGCCACGTGCTCGCCGAGGTGGAGCTGCCCGTGCGGCTCGTGACGGCATGCACCCTCGGCGGTGACGACCTGCGCGACCTCTACGTCACGACGTCGCGCGAGAACCTCGACGACCCCGAACCCCAGGCCGGCGCCCTCTTCCGGGTGCGGGTGTCCGTGCAAGGTCAGCCGGTGCGCGCCTTCGCCGGCTGACGCCGCGCCGCCACTCCCGCCCGTTCCCATTCGGCCGTATGCGGTCGCGTGGGCCGCGCCGTCAACCGGAGTGGGTGACACCGCCGTCGGGGGAGTAGCCGAACATGGAGATCGACCGCCCCGGCCGGTGCGGGAAGCCGGCCACCGGGTCTGCCGGCGCCGCACCGTCGCGACTACCTGCCGGCTCGCCGGAACCCACACCGAGCAGGCTGCGGGTGAGCCTCTGAGAGTCGGACAGCAGCTCGTCGAGGGCGACACCCAGGTGGTCGTCGGCCGGCGGCTCGTCGGCCAGCGCCGCGGCGAGCACCGCCCGGCGAACGAGCTCCTTGGCGAACGACGCGGTGGTCCCCTGGGTGCGGGCAGCCGCAGTCGACATGGCCTCGTCGCCGAAGAGGTGGCCGCCGTAGAGGCGGAGGAGCTCGAGCCGGCTCTCGAGGTCCGGCAGCGGGATCTCGGCCGCGAGGTCGACGCGGCCCGGCCGCTGCGACAACGCGACCTCGAGGTCCTCGACCCGGTTGGTGGTCAGCACGAAGGCGACGTCGGCATCGGCGTCGAGGCCGTCCAGGGCATCGAGCACCTCGAACAGCAGGGGCGACGCGCCCATGGAGAAGGAGCGGTCCTCCGCCACCAGGTCGCAGTCCTCGAGGACGACGATCGCCGGCTGGTGCGCCCTGGCGACCTTCGCCGCGTCGTGGACGAACCGCAGCGAGCCGCCGCTCAGCAGCACCGCGGTCGTGCCGGGCGTCGCCGACAGCAGGTGTCGGACGGTGTGCGTCTTGCCGGTGCCGGGAGGCCCGTAGAGCAGCACGCCCCGCTTGAGGTGCTGGCCGTGGGCCAGGAGCCGCTCGCGCTGCTCACCCATCGCGATGACGTGGTGCGACACGCGCTCGAGCAGGCCGTCGGGCAGCACGACGGCGCCGGCGTCGACCGTCGGCCGTGGCACGAACGTCACGCCGCTGATGCCCGCGCCGTAGGGGTCGGACCCGAAGGTGACGACCTGGCCGCGGAGGACGCTCCGCTCGTCCATGAGCTGCTGCACGCGCGCCATGACGGCCTCGGCCAGGTCGCGGTCGGTGCACATCACCTCGATGCTGCCCACCTCCCGCCCGAACTGCCGGTTCGCGCCCTGCTGGCGCACCGCGACCGGGGTGCCCTCGAAGCGGAAGAGCCGGATGCCCGACGTGACGACCTGGCGCCAGTCGTCGGGGCTGGGCCCGGTGGGCATGCGGTCGTAGTCGACCTGGCCGACCGGCAACCCCGCCCCGTGCACCCCCTGCACGAGGTCGCCCAGAGACATGTGGTGGCGCATGTCGCCCGCGATCCCGACGATCGAGCGCTCCGGGTCGTTCTCGGACACCTCGGTGAGCGCGAGGTCCGCATCGACCATCCGGTGCGGCGGCACGGGCTGCGCGACGACCGCCAGAGCGCGCGGCTCCACACCGAGGTGGGCGGCGAGCACGTCGACGAGACGCGGGCCGCCGCCGTCGGTCGGGACCCGCTCGAGCACTGCCCGGACGACGCGATGGAGGTCGTCGAGCAGCGGGTCGACATCCGAGCGCGGGGAGCCGTCCAAGGGGTCGTGCAAGGTCGCGTCCGAGGGGTCGTTCGAGGGGTCGTTCGAAGGGTCGTTCGAGGGGTCGTTCGAGGGGTCCATGACGTGACGATAGGCGGCGCGGGCGGTCCACGGGACGGGAGTACGGGATCGATCCGGGTGCCGCGTTATAGCCTCGACCCGTGCTGCTCTCCGACAAGGACATCCGGGCCGAGATCGCCGCCGAGCGGGTCGTGCTCGACCCGTGGGACCCGCAGATGGTCCAACCGTCGAGCGTCGACGTCCGGCTGGACAAGTTCTTCCGGCTCTTCGACAACCACAAGTACCCCTACATCGACCCGGCGGCCGAGCAGCCCGACCTCACGCGCCTCGTCGAGGTCGGTCCCGGCGAGGAGGGCTTCGTGCTGCACCCGGGCGAGTTCGTGCTCGGCTCGACGCTCGAGACCGTCACGCTGCCCGACGACCTCGCGGCGCGGGTCGAGGGCAAGAGCTCGCTGGGCCGGCTCGGCCTGCTCACCCACGCCACGGCAGGTTTCGTCGACCCCGGCTTCAGCGGCCACGTCACGCTCGAGCTGTCCAACGTGGCGACGTTGCCGATCATGCTCTACCCCGGCATGAAGATCGGTCAGCTCTGCTTCTTCCGCCTCAGCTCACCGTCCGAGAACCCTTACGGCTCAGCGGCATACGGCTCCCACTACCAGGGCCAGCGGGGCCCCACCGCGAGCCGGTCGTTCAAGAACTTCCACCGCACCCAGGTGTGAGCACCACGTCACAGACCCGAGCCGACGCCCGTATGCCGTTCGCGTCCCTCTCGTGGGACGCGCAGCCCGTGCATGCCGGGGTGGTCGTCCTCGTCATGCACGGCGGCGCGATCGACGGGTTCGAGGTCAACCGCCCCTGGTCGCACAACGTGGCCCGGCTCGTGCCCTTCGCGCGGGCCCTGCGCAAGGTCCCGGGGCCGGTCGCCGTGGCGCGCCTGAGGTTCCGGGTGCGCGGCTGGAACGGCGCGGAGGGCATGCCCCTCGTCGACGCGCGGTGGGCGCTCCGGCAGCTCCGTGCGGCCTACCCCGGCCGGCCCATCGCCCTCGTCGGGCACTCGATGGGTGGTCGCGTCGCGATGCACCTCGGCGACGAGGACGACGTGCGGCTGGTGCTGGCGCTCGCCCCCTGGATCGAGCCCGACGACCCCTGGCCGGGCCCCGGGCGACGCACCGTCGTCATCCACGGCGACCGCGACATCGTCTGCGGCCTCAGCCGGTCACGCGAGCGGATCGAGAAGATGCAGGCGGAGGGCCTCGACGCCACCTTGGTGCGCGTGGCCCGGTCCGACCACGCCATGCTCGTGCGCTGGCCGCTGTGGACGCGGCTGGTCACCGGCATCATCACGGCCACCTTCGCCGCTGAGCTCGGCCACGACGAGGAGCCGCCGAGCGGGGCGGAGGGCGCCGTCGTGGCGCAGGTCCTCCACTCCGGCGGAGCGGTGCTCGACATCTGAGCTCCGACGCGTCCGGTACGCGGCCGACGCACCCGGCTCGCAGCGCGGGACGCGCGCTCCCTGCCGCGGCGGCGCGGTTGCCGCGGTCTCAGCCGAATGGGAGCGGGGTCCTCGAGACCCAGTGGTCGACGACGTCGACGGCGTCCGCCACGCTCGGCGCGAGGTCGTGGTCGTCCACCTCCGCCACCAGGTGCGTGCACCGTGCCACCAGCTCGGCCAGCTCGCCGGAGACCCGTCGACCGCCGAGGTCGAGCGCGCGGACCGCCGCGACGAGCTCGAGCGCGATGAGCTGCCGGTAGGCGTCGGCGGCCTCGCCGAGGCGCGCGGTCGACACGGACGCGTGGCTCGCGCCGTCCTCGACGCCCGCGGAGACCGAGACCCACTGGATCGAGCGGGCCGCCGATGCGGCCTCGCGGATGAGGGCCATCGCCGACGCGGCGCCGTACTCGAGGATGAGCAGGCCCGAGGACCCCGGCTTGGGCCCGGCGAGGAAGCGGGGGAGGCCGCTAGCGGCGTCGGTCAGCAGGTGCGAGATGCGGGAGGCGATCGTGTGCGCCGAGCCGACGAGGGCGAGCAGGGAGGCGTCGACCGCGAGTGCGAGGTAGGCCTGGTGGAAGCCGCCGTGGTGCGCAACCGTGGGCGGATCGGCCTGCAGCACAGCGGGGTTCTCGCCGCCGGCGTTCGCGAGCGCCTCGACGACGCGGCGCAGGATGCCCAGCTGGTCGAGCAGCGGGCCGTGCACCTGGGGGAAGGTGCGCAGCCCGAAGAAGTCCTGGATGTGCGCGGGCTCGACCATGTCGGCCTGCACCAGTCGCTTGACCGTGTCCGCTGCCGTGACCGCGCCCGGGAACGGCGTGACCGTCGCGACGGCCGGTCCGAACGCCTCGGGATTGCCACGGAGCGCGACGAAGGACAGGGCGCAGACGGCCATGGCCACCTCGGCGAGGCGGGCGAGCTCGGCGCATCCGTGGGCCGCCTCGGCGAGCGTGAAGGCGCTGCTCGACATGAGGGGCAGCGCGTCGGCGTCGTCGAGGGGCGCGGGCGTGCCCAGCGTCCCGTCGCTGCGAGGGCGCTCGCCGAGGATGGTCAGGCCGACCTCCGCCAGCGCGGTGAGGTCGCCGGTGCCGATGGCGCCGCGCCGGTGCACGACGGGAAGCTGGCCGTCGTCGGCCCCGAGGGCCTCGACGAGCGCGTGCAGGAGGGCCTCGCTCGCGCCGGAGGTCCCGGCGAGGAGCTGGTTGACGCGGATCGCGAGGGCGCTGCGCACCATCGGCGCGGGGAACGGCTCGCCCCAACCCGCGCTGTGGCTGCGCAGCAGGGCGTGCCCCGGTCGCGGTGAGGCGTTGACCTGGTCGCGGTTGGCGCCGACGCCCGACGTCCTGCCGTAGACGGGGCGCACGGCGGCCACGGCACGTGCGGCCCGGGCGGCCCGGTCCACGCCGGCCGCTGCCTCGGCGTCGACGACGAAGCCCGCGCCCCGGCCGAGGGCGTCGATGTCCGCGACCGTCAGCTGCTGCCCGGTCAGGGTGATCGTCATGTGCGGTCCTCGGATCACGCGGTGAGATTCTCCGGGCAACAGGGTGTTGCTCCCACAGGGCAGTGTGCCAGACTGCCACTGTGCAGCAAAGGCTTGCCGCTCAATGAAATGCCGGCACTCTTCCCCTCGATCGGACGACGAGGTGTCACCCTTGGCACGACCAGCACGCTCCACAGCCAGCTCCACAGCCATCCCGACCGCGGGCCGGGCCTCATCCGCCGCCGACCGGTCGTCGTCCGCGCCGGGCGCCACGGCCACCCGTTCCGTCGAGCGCGCGCTGGGCCTCCTCGCGCACGTCTGCGAGTCGGCCCCGACCACCCTCTCGGAGTGTGCGAAGGCCGTGGCCCTGTCCCCGACGACGGCCCTGCGCCTCCTGCGCACCCTCGAAGGGCTCGACTTCGTCAGCCGCGACGAGGGCGGCGACTTCCACCCCGGCTCGCTGGCCTTCCGTTTCGGGGCCGTCGCGCTCGGGCGCAACCAGATGGTCAAGGTGGCCGAGCCCGCCCTCGAACGCCTCAGCGTCCGGTGCGGCGAGTCGGCCTACCTCGGCATCGCGGCACGCACCGGCGAGGCGGTCTACATCGCGATGGCGGAGGGGACGTTCTCCATCCGCCACGCCGGCTGGGTCGGGCGCACCGTCCCCGTCGACCGCACGGCCATCGGCGCCGCCCTGCAGGGGCGAACCCCGGAATGCGGGTATGTCGTGGTCCGCTCGAAGGTCGAGGAGGACGTCACCGCCATCGCCGCCCCCATCGCGTGGACGGGCGGCATCGCGGGGGCCCTCAATGTCGTCGGACCCTCGTATCGTCTTGACCCGGATCGAAGTCGTGACGTCGGCGAAGCCGTCGCCGCGGAGGCTCGAACGATCGCGCGAACCCTGTTCCCGACCCATCACACGAGTGAGGTG
>JABFXB010000239.1 GCA_013361975.1 Dermatophilaceae bacterium | reverse complement strand
CGAGCGGGTGACCATCGCCCGGTTCCGGGCCGCCGACCTCGTCGTCGAGAGCAAGCCCGACCTGACGCCCGTGACCGACGCCGACCGCGCCGCCGAGGAGCTCGTGCGCGCCCAGCTCAAGCGCACGCGGCCCCGCGACGCGGTCGAGGGCGAGGAGTTCGAGACGACGGGCCACGGGCCGCGCCGCTGGATCATCGACCCCATCGACGGCACGAAGAACTTCGTGCGCGGCGTGCCGGTGTGGGCGACGCTCATCGGGCTCGTGGTCGACAACAAGCCGATGCTCGGCCTCGTGTCGGCCCCGGCCCTGCAGCGGCGCTGGTGGGCGGCGACCGGGTCGGGCGCGTGGACGGGGCGGTCGCTCTCGTCTGCCAAGCGGATCTCGGTGTCGCAGGTCGGCCGTCTCGGCGACGCGTCGCTGTCGTACTCCTCCCTCGCCGGGTGGCGGGTGCGCGGCCGCCGCGACGACTTCCTCGACCTCATGGACGACTGCTGGCGCACCCGCGCCTACGGCGACTTCTGGTCCTACATGCTCGTCGCCGAGGGCGCGGCCGACATCGCCGCCGAGCCCGAGCTCGCGGTGCACGACATGGCGGCGCTCGTGGCCATCGTCGAGGAGGCGGGGGGTCGGTTCACCGGTCTCGACGGCCGTGACGGCTGCTGGAGCGGCAACGCCCTGGCGACGAACGGGCTGCTGCACGACGAGGTGCTGAGCCGCATCGGGATGGCGTCCGAATGAGTGGCGCCCCAACGAACTCGACTCTGCGACAAGGCCTCCGCCCATGAGCGACGCTGCACGCCAGAGCACGGCGGTCTCGGTGCGGCCGGCGACCGCCGAGGACGTTCCCACCCTCGCCGCGGTGGCGGCGGCCACCTTCGTGCTCGCGTGCCCACCCTCGATGTCACCGGCTCGGGTCGAGGCCTTCGTCGCGGAGGTGCTCTCCGCCGAGCGATTCACCGACTACCTCGCCGACCCGGACCGTCACCTCGTGCTCGCCGAACGCCCCGACGCAGCACTCGGTTACGCCATGCTCGTCGCCGGCGAGCCGGGTGACGAGGACGTGCGGACCGCGATCCACCATCGGCCCACGGTCGAGCTGTCGAAGATCTACGTCCTGCCCGAGGCACACGGCACCGGTGCCGCCGCGCAGCTCATGGCGAGCTGCCTCGAATGGGCCCGGAGCAGGGCCGCCGCAGGTGTCTGGCTCGGCGTCAACCAGCAGAACGTGCGAGCCCAGCGCTTCTACGCCAAGAGTGGCTTCGAGCGCGTCGGCACGAAGCGTTTCCTGGTCGGCGGGGTCCACGAGGACGACTTCGTCATGGAGCGCGACCTCACCCAGCTGCCCTGACCGAACACGGCGTGCTGGCCGGTCAGGCGTCCTGGACGACGGTGACGTCGCCGAGGCCCAGCTGCCGCAGCGCCTCGAGATGCTCCGACACGTCACCGACCATGACGATCGTCCAGCCGGCTCCGGGTGCGCCGGCACCGATGCCGGCCTCCTCCGCGAACCGTGCGTAGGCCGCCTCGACGCGGACGCGGTCGACGGTGACGAGGTCGCGGAGGTTCGCCGTCGTGAACTCGGTCGTGCGTCCGTCGAGCGCCATCCCGACGGCCTCGTCGGCGATGGTGTCGGCGGTGGCGTAGCGACCCGGGGCCGTCTTCGCGATGAAGTCGACTCCGGAGCGCACTTCCTTGTCGCTGAAGCCTTCTCGCCCGCTCTCGAGGATCTCGACGAGGAGCTGCAGGGACTCTGCCGTCGAATCGGCGCGCACCGATCCCGACGTCAGGAACACTCCACCGCGACGACGTGGACGGAAGCTCGACCGGATGCCGTAGGTGTAGCCCTTCTCCTCGCGCAGCACGGCGTCGACGCGCGCGTTCGGCGAGCCGCCGAGCACGAAACCGAGCACCGGGTACGGCGCCCAGCCGCCCTCGACGGACCGGTCGGGTCCCGGTGCGCCGATCACGAACTCCGTCTGCACCGAGCCGGGCCGCGAGACCAGCACGATGCGACCGCGGTCATCGGCCAGAGAGGCTGCGTGGTCGAGGTGCCGCGGCCGGTCGGACGGGCCCTTCTGCCAGCCGCCGAGCGCCGACTCCACCAGGGCCGGGACGTCGAGTCCCTCGAGGTCACCGGCGACCACCGCCGTCACGCCCGCGGCCACCACGTGCTTCTCGTGGAAGGCCGCGACGTCGTCGCGCGTGATCGCCTGGACGGTCTCACGCGTGCCGCCGGTGGGCCGCGACGAACGGTCGTCGGCGGCGTAGAAGGTGCGCACGAACTCGAGGCCGGCCCGGTGGGCTGCCACCGACCGCTCCTGCTCGATCTCGGCGAGACGCGTGCGCACCTGCCGCGCGACCTCGGCCTGGGGGAACACCGGCTCGGTGAGGATCTGCCGCAGCAGGTCGAGGGCCGGCTCGAGGTTGCCCTTGACGACGTCGAGGTCGACCGACAGGCCGGCGTCGGCCATGCCGGCGCCGAAGCTCACGCCCTTGCGCTCGAGCAGCCGGGCGAACTCCTCGGCGGTGTGGTCCGCAGTGCCCTCGTCGAGCGTGCGAGCCATGATCGAGGCCACGCCCTCGCGCTCGCGCGGCTCGTCGCGCAGCGACACGGGCAGGCCGAGCCGCACCGACAGGACGTACTGTCCCGGCACGTCGTAGGTGATGAGCCGCAGGCCGTTCGGGAGGTCGTGCGTGTGCCCCTCGGGGAAGGTCCACGGCTCGGGCGGGGCAACCGCGGGGCGGGCGACGGCGCTCATGCGGCCTCCTCCGAGTCCTTGTCGGATCCCGTGTCGTCGGTGTCGTCGGACTCCTCGGCGAGCAGGCCGGGGTCGGCGAGGTAACGCACCACGGCACGTGACTGCGGGTCGAGCCACGCAGCCGCCGCCATGCGGGCCTGCTCGGCCGTCACCGCGCGGATCCGGTCCACGAACGTGTTGACGTATGCCGGGTCGCCCGACAGCAGCGCGTGGTGGCTGATGTGGTCGGCGCGCTCCTCGATGCTGGCCAGGGCGCTGAGCCACGAGCGCTCGGTGTCGGCGATGACCGACTCCAGCTCGGCGGCATCCGGCCCCTCGGAGATGAAGCGGGTGATCTCCTCGCAGACCGCCGCCTCGACCTGCTCGACGTCGGCGCCCACGGAGACGTCCACCGTGATCGTGCCCAGGCCGACGCCGTCGACGAGACCCATCGTCCAGCCGCCGACGGCCACGGCGGTCTCGTCGGTGCGCACCAGGCGCCGCACCAGCCGCGAGCTGGCGAGCCCACCGAGCACGTCGACGGCCACCTGGCACGCGAGGTAGTCGGGCGTGGTGTCGACGGGCAGCCGGAAGCAGACGTAGATGCGGTCGTTGGGCACGTCACCGACGCGGTCGAGGCGCACCGGCTCCGAGAGCGGCGCCAGCTGCGCCAGACGCTCACGTGTCTGCAGCTCGATCGGCGGCAGGGGCCCGAAGTACTTCTCTGCGGCGGCGAAGCCCTCCTCGGGGGTCACGTCGCCGACGAGGGTGAGCACCGTGTTGTTGGGCCCGTAGTGCGCCCGGTAGAACGCGTGGACGTCCTCGAGCGTCGCTGCGTCGAGGTCCTCCATGGATCCGATCGTCGGGTGGTGGTACGGGTGCCCCTCGGGGAAGACCGTCGCGTAGATGTCGATGAGCGCCTTCCCGTAGGGCACGTTGTCGTAGCGCTGGCGCTTCTCCTCCTTGACGACGTCTCGCTGGTTGTCGAGGTTCTCCTGCGTGACGGCGTCGAGCAGGTGCCCGTGGCGGTCGGCCTCGAGCCAGAGCGCGAGCTCCATCGCTCCGGTCGGCACCGTCTCGAAGTAGTTCGTGCGGTCGAACCACGTCGTCGCGTTGAGCCGCGCGCCCTCGTCCATGAGCGCCGAGAAGTGCTCGCCCGACGCGACGTTGCGGCTGCCCTGGAACATGAGGTGCTCGAAGAGGTGGGCGAATCCGGTGCGGCCCGGGCTCTCGTGGCGGCTGCCGACGCCGACCCAGAGGTTCACCGCGACGTTGGGCACCGTGTGGTCCTCGCTGACGATGACGCGCAGGCCGTTGGCCAGCGTCCGCTCGACGAGGGGATACGAGATCGCTGTCACGGGCTCGACCCTATGCGACGAGGCGGTCGAGAAAGGGTGGTGGCGTCTTCTGCGGTCGTGGCGCGGGTGCACAATGCGGGGGCGACGCCGGGAACCCGGCACCCCCGTCCACCAGAGAGCCTGCCCACACATGTCCAGCCACGACCCGGCCCATCCCGGCCCTCAGAGCCCCAGGTGGGCCGCCGTGCGGCGCTTCGGGCCGCTGCTGCTGGTCGTGGGCGCCTTCCTCGTCCTTCGCGCCGTGACCTACAGCGACGGCGCCGAGGGCATCGTCGTCGGTCGGTGCGTCACCGCCTCCACGGGCGACGACGTGCGCACGGTCGACTGCGAGGACCCCGCATCGCTGGGCAGGGTGGTCGTCGTCCAGCGCAACGTCCTGACCGACGACGAGTCGGTGCGCCGCCTGTGCGCAGAGCATGGTTCGAGCCGGGCCTTCACCAGCGCGCAGGCACGGGACGGCACCGGAACCGTCGTGTGCGCTCGACCGGCGCCCTGATCGAGCCAACCCTCTCCTCGACCGACCCTCTTGATAACTTTACATTATGCTCTCTAGCATTAACATCACCTGCGCTATGGTTGAGGCATGGCTGAGCTCAGCGACCGCGACGACCTGCTGGCGGCGATCCGGGCGAGCGTGATCGGCGACGACCACGTGATGGTCGGCCCGTACGGCCCGCGCCGGGTCACGTATGCCGACTACACGGCCTCCGGGCGGGCGCTGGGTTTCATCGAGGACTTCATCCGCGACGAGGTGCTTCCCAGCTACGCCAACACCCACACCGAGAGCTCCGGCACCGGCCGGCAGACGACGAGGCTGCGCGAAGGCGCCCGTCGGATCATCCGCGACGCCGTCGGCGGCGACGACGAGACCGTCGTCGTCTTCGCAGGGTCCGGCTGCACGGGCGCGATCGACAAGCTCGTCGGCATCCTCGGCCTCCGGGTGCCTTCCAACTTCGAGGACCGCTGGCATGCAAGCGATCTCGTCGCCCCCGACGAACGACCCGTGATCTTCATCGGGCCCTACGAGCACCACTCGAACGAGGTGATGTGGCGCGAGTGCGTGGCCGACGTCGTCGTCGTCCCGCAGGACCTCGACGGCCACGTCGACCTCGGCGTGCTGCGCGAGCTCCTGACGGCACACGCGCACCGGCCCCTGCTCATCGGCTCCTTCTCTGCGGCGAGCAACGTCACGGGCATCGTCACCGACACCGACGCGATCTCGACCCTGCTCCACGAGCACGGCGCCCTCGCCTTCTGGGACTACGCCGCGGCGGCCCCCTACGTCGACATCGAGATGTACGGCCGCGGCGGGCGCGGCGTCGCCCACCCGGCGGCATACAAGGACGCGGTGTTTCTGAGCCCCCACAAGTTCATCGGCGGCCCCAGCACGCCCGGGGTGCTCGTCATGCGGCGTGAGCTGATGTCCAACCGCGTACCCGACGTGCCGGGCGGCGGCACCGTGAGCTACGTCAACCCCGCCGACCACGACTACGTCACCGACCCCGCCCACCGCGAGGAGGGTGGCACCCCCGCGATCATCGAGGCGATCCGGGCCGGTCTCGTCTTCAAGCTCAAGCAGGCGGTCGGCGTCGACACGATCCGCGCCCACGAGGACCGGTTCCTCCGGCGAGCCGTGCAGGCGTGGCAGGCGGAGCCGTCGATCGAGATCCTCGGCAACCTTGCGGCAGAGCGCCTCTCGATCGTGTCCTTCGTCGTCCACGCCGGTGGCGGACGCTACCTGCACCACAACTTCGTCGTGGCCCTGCTCAACGACCTCTTCGGCATCCAGGCACGCGGCGGCTGCTCGTGCGCAGGCCCCTACGGCCACCACCTGCTCGGCATCGACCTCGAGCGGTCCCACGAGTTCGAGCGAGAGATCGGCCGCGGCTGCGAGGGCATCAAGCCCGGCTGGGTGCGGGTCAACTTCAACTACTTCATCTCGGACGTGGTCGCCGACTACGTCGTCGACGCCGTGCGCCTCGTCGCCCGGGAGGGCTGGCGCCTGCTCGGCGACTACGACTTCGAGCCCGCCACCGGCCTCTGGCGGCACCGCAGCGGCCCCGTCGAGCCGCCGCTGCGCCTGGACGAGATCGGCTTCGACGGCGGACGCCTCACCTACCCCGCCCAGCTCGAGCGAGCGGGCGAGGAGGCCCTCGCGGGCTACCTCGACGAGGCTCGGGCGATCCTCGCGTCGGCCGAGCCGAAACGGTGCGACGAGGCCCACGTCAACGTCGACTTCGACCACCTGCGCTGGTTCGAGCTGCCCGTCACCAGCCTCTCGCGCTGAGCGGTCACTCCCTCCCGCTGGGCCGGCGGTGCTGGGCGAGGTCCTCGAGGATCTCGCCCACCCGGGCCACCAACGCGACGTGGCCGACGCCTTCGAGCAGGTGCGGGCGGGCCCCCGGCACGTGGGCGGCGAGCCACTCGCCGTGGCTCGCAGGCACCATGAGGTCCTCACGCCCCTGCCACACCGCCACGGGCACGGTCACCGACTCCAGGTCGAAGCCCCACTCGCGGCAGAACGCAAGGTCGTCCTCCACCCATCCCTCCGGCCCCACCCGGACAGCCTCCCGCCCGGAGGCGGCGACGTAGTCCGCGAGCGGACCCTCGAGCGCCTGGAGGTCGGATCCGCTGAGCAGCCCCCCGAGCGCCTCCACGACCTGCCCCCTCGAAGGCCAGCGAGAACTCCTCGACGTTGTCGTCGCCCATGCCCGCCATGAAATCCAGGTCGGGCTCGTGGGGCGGCGCGGCGCCGGCGATGGTCGCAGCCCCGAGGCAGCGGTCCCCGAGCAGCGCGGCACAAGCGAGCGCGTGCGGCCCCCCGCCCGACCACCCGATCGTCACGAACTCTCCGCCTCCCAAGGCATCGAGCACCACGGCGCTGTCCGC
>JABFXB010000151.1 GCA_013361975.1 Dermatophilaceae bacterium | reverse complement strand
GGCCGTACGCGTGGTCACCGCTCCGCGCGAGAGCGACGTCGTCGTGTCGCCGGCGGAGGCGCCCGAGGTGCTGCCCGACGAGCCCGACGAGCCCGACGAGCCCGACGAACTGGACGTGCCCGCACCGGAGCCGGAGCCCGAGGAGTACGCGGCACCTCCAGAGCCGTAGTGGCCGTTGGCCGAGCTGCTGCCCGAGTCGCCGGAACCGCTGGTCGAGCCCGCGCTGGAGCTGCTCGAACTGCCGCTCGAGGTGGCGCTCTTGCCGCTGCCTGAGCCCCGCGACGTGCCGGCACCGTAGCCGGCCGCGCCGAACGACCCTCCAGAGCTGGTCGTGCTCATGCGTCACCTCCGTTGTCGTCCTCGGACGAACCATCCTCGCCAGTCGAGGTCTCGTCCGACGGTACGCCATCATCGACGGGAACCGTAGCGGGCGCTCCCGTGCCGGACGGCTGGTCGACGGGCTCACCGGCCTCGATCTCCTCGACCGCGGTGGCCGACTCGGCGTTGCGGGCGACGGCCACGATCGAGTCGCCCTTGTCGGGTGTCGCGAACTTCACGCCCTGCGACGAACGGCCGGTGTGGCGCACCTCGTCGACGCGCGAACGCACGATCTTGCCCTTCTCCATCACGACCATGACCTCGTCGGTCTCGACGACGGTGAGGGCCCCGACGAGGTCGCCGCCCTTCTCCGACAGCTTGGCCACCTTGATGCCCAGACCGCCGCGGCCCTGGAGGCGGTACTCCGACACCGGGGTCCGCTTGGCGAGGCCGTTCTCGAAGACGACGAACACGTCGGGGCTCTCGCCCTCCTCGACGACCGACATCGCCAGCAGGTCGTCGCCGTCACGGAACTTCATGCCGGTGACACCGGAGGTCGACCGGCCCATCGGGCGCAGCGCCTCGTCGGTGGCGGTGAAGCGCACCGACTGGCCCTTGCGCGAGACGAGGAGCAGGTCGTCGCGGTTGGACGAGAGGCCGGCGCCGACGAGCTCGTCGCCCTCGCGCAGGTTCACGGCGATGAGGCCGCCGGACCGGTTGGAGTCGTAGTCGGCCAGACGGGTCTTCTTGACGAGACCGCGCCGGGTCGCGAGCACGAGGTAGTCGCCCGCCTCGTAGTCGCGGATCGCGAGCACCTGGGCGATCTGCTCGCCCGGCTGGAACGCGAGCAGGTTGGCCACGTGCTGGCCCTTGCTGTCGCGCGAGCCCTCGGGCAGCTCGTACGCCTTGGCCCGGTAGACGCGGCCGAGGTTGGTGAAGAAGAGCAGCCAGTGATGGGTCGTCGTCGTGAAGAAGTGCTCGACGACGTCCTCACCGCGCAGCGTCGCGCCACGCACGCCCTTGCCACCTCGCTTCTGCGAGCGGTACTGGTCGACGCGGGTGCGCTTGGCGTAGCCGCCCCGGGTGATCGTGACGACGACGTCCTCCTCGGGGATGAGGTCCTCCATCGACATGTCGCCGTCGAAGGGCACGATCGTCGTGCGGCGCTCGTCGCCGTAGCGCTCGACGATGTCGGCGAGCTCCTCGCTGACGATCTCGCGCTGCCGCTCGGGCGAGGCGAGGATCGCGTTGTACTCGTCGATGAGGGCCTGCAGCTCGTCGTGCGCCTCGATGAGCTTCTCGCGCTCGAGGGCCGCGAGGCGACGCAGCTGCATGTTGAGGATCGCGTTGGCCTGGATCTCGTCGATCTCGAGCAGCTCGATGAGGCCGTCGCGGGCGATCTCGACGGTGCGCGAGCCGCGGATGAGGGCGATGACCTCGTCGAGGCGGTCGAGCGCCTTGAGCAGACCACGCAGGATGTGGATGTCGGCCTCGGCCTTGCGCAGGCGGAACTGCGTGCGCCGGACGATGACCTCGATCTGGTGGTCGACCCAGTGCCGGATGAACGCGTCGAGCGGCAGCGTGCGGGGCACGTCGTCGACGAGCGCCAGCATGTTGGCGCCGAACGTCGTCTGCAGCTGCGTGTGCTTGTAGAGGTTGTTGAGCACGACCTTGGCGACCGCGTCGCGCTTGAGCGTGATGACGATGCGCAGACCCGTGCGACCCGACGTCTCGTCGGTGATGTCGGCGATGCCCGCGATCTTGCCGTCCTTGACGAGGTCGGCGATCTTCATGGCGAGCATGTCGGGGTTGACCTGGTAGGGCAGCTCGGTGACGACGAGCGTCTGCCGGTTGCGGATCTCCTCGACGTTGACGACGGCCCGCATGATGATCGACCCTCGGCCGGTGCGGTAGGCGTCCTCGATGCCGCGGTGGCCCATGATGAGCGAGCCGGTGGGGAAGTCGGGGCCCTTGATGATGCCGAGCAGCGCCTCGAGGAGCTCCTCGCGCGGGATGTCGGGGTGCTCGAGGTAGTACTGCGCGCCGGCCGCGACCTCGCGCAGGTTGTGCGAGGGGATCTGGGTGGCCATGCCGACCGCGATGCCGGCCGAGCCGTTGACGAGCAGGTTGGGGAAGCGGCTCGGCAGGACGGCCGGCTGCATCGTCTTGCCGTCGTAGTTCGGCACGAAGTCGACGGTGTCCTGGTCGATGTCGCGCACCATCTCCATGGCGATCGGCGCCATCCGGCACTCGGTGTAACGGGGCGCCGCGGCGCCGTCGTTGCCGCGCGAGCCGAAGTTGCCCTGGCCCTGGACGAGCGGGTAGCGCAGCGACCAGTCCTGCACGAGGCGCACGAGGGCGTCGTAGATCGCCGAGTCGCCGTGCGGGTGGTAGTGGCCCATGACGTCGCCGACGACGCGCGCGCACTTGTTGAAGCCGCGGTCGGGGCGGTAGCCGCCGTCGTACATGGCGTAGACGATGCGGCGGTGCACGGGCTTGAGGCCGTCGCGCACGTCGGGGAGCGCACGCGAGACGATGACCGACATGGCGTACTCGATGTAGCTGCGCTGCATCTCGGTGTTGAGGTCGATCGGCTCGACCCGGTCGTGCTGGGCGATGTCGGTCGGGACCACGACCGCCTTGGCGTCGGGGTCGCCCTCGTCGCCCGAGTCGGTCGGCCCGTCGCCGCCGTCGGTCGGCCCGTCACCACCGTCACCACCGTCGCCGCCGTCGCCGCCGCCGAGCAGCGCGTCGAGGTCGGCACCACCCGCGTCACCGGTGTCGCCGGGGCCCGCGTCGGTGGTGTCGTTCTGGTCGGGCGTCTCGTTGACGTCGTCTCCGTCGGTGGGAGGCAGGTCGTCGCTCACGTCAGATCCCTTTGTCTCTCAGTCAGATTCCGTGAAGTAGAGGGCGTATGCCGTGAGGCGACGTTTCACGTGGAACGTGGCGGACGGCATACGGCCGCGGGTCAGATGTCGAGGAACTTCACGTCGCGCGCGTTCTTCTGGATGAACGTGCGACGGGACTCGACGTCCTCGCCCATGAGCACGGCGAAGACCTCGTCGGCCTTCGCGGCGTCGTCGAGGGTCACCTGGAGCAGCGTGCGCGTGGTGGGGTCCATCGTCGTCACGTCGAGCTCCTCGTAGTTCATCTCGCCGAGGCCCTTGTAGCGCTGGATCGGGTTGTCCTTCGGCAGGCGCCAGCCCTTGCCCTGGCCGATCTGCGCGAGGCCGTCGCGCTCCTTGTCGGAGTAGGCGAACTGGTGCTCGGCGTTGCTCCAGCGCAGGCGGTACAGCGGCGGCTGCGCGAGGTAGACGTAGCCGGCCTCGATGAGCGGGCGCATGAAGCGGAAGAGCAGCGTCAGCAGCAGCGTGCGGATGTGCATGCCGTCGACGTCGGCGTCGGCCATCAGCACGATCTTGTGATAGCGCGCCCGCTGGATGTCGAAGTCCTCGCCGATGCCCGTGCCGAACGCCGAGATGAGCGCCTGGACCTCGTTGTTGGCGAGGATCTTGTCGATGCGCGCCTTCTCGACGTTGAGGATCTTGCCGCGGATCGGGAGGATCGCCTGGGTGTGCGGGTTGCGGGCCTGGGTGGCCGAGCCGCCGGCGCTGTCGCCCTCGACGATGAAGACCTCGGAGATGCTGGGGTCCTTGCTCTGGCAGTCCTTGAGCTTGCCCGGCAGGCCGCCCGACTCGAGCAGGCCCTTGCGGCGGGTCGCCTCCCGGGCCTTGCGGGCAGCCATGCGCGCCGCGGCCGCCTGCACCGACTTGCGGACGATGTCCTTGCCCTCGTTGGGGTGGGTCTCGAGCCAGTGGCCGAACTCGTCGGTCATGGCGCGCTGGACGAAGCCCTTGACCTCGGAGTTGCCGAGCTTGGTCTTGGTCTGGCCCTCGAACTGCGGCTCGCCGAGCTTGACCGAGATGACGGCGGTGAGGCCCTCGCGGACGTCGTCGCCGGTGAGGTTCTCGTCCTTGTCCTTGAGGAGGTTCTGCTTGCGGGCGAACTCGTTGACGAGCTTGGTCAGCGCCGCGCGGAAGCCCTCCTCGTGGGTGCCGCCCTCGTGGGTGTTGATGTTGTTCGCGTAGGTGTGCACCGACTCGGAGTAGGCGGTGGTCCACTGCATCGCGAGCTCGAGCGAGAGCATGCGGTCGCCGTCCTCGACCTCGAGCGAGATGACGTCGGGGTGCACCGGCTCGCTGCGCTTGCTGCTGTTGATGTGGTTGACGTAGTCGACCAGGCCGCCGTCGTAGCGGTAGGTGACCTTCTTCGCCTTGACCTTCTTGGACTCGCCCTCGGTGGGGGCGTGCCCGTTGTCGCCGGACTCCTCGACCTCGGTGACCTCGTTGTCGACGCCGTCGAGGTCGACCGCGTCGTCCTCGACCTGCTCGATGCGCTCGTCGACGAGCGTGATCGTCAGGCCCTTGTTGAGGAAGGCGGTCTGCTGGAAGCGGGCGCGGAGCGTCTCGAAGTCGTAGTCGACGGACTCGAAGATGTCGGGGTTGGCCCAGAACGTGATCGTCGTGCCGGTCTCGTCGGTGGCCTCCTCCGCCTTGAGCGGACCGTCGGGCACGCCCATGGTGAAGCTCATCCGGTGCACGTGGCCCTTCTGGCGCACCGCGGCCTTGAGGGTCGTCGACAGGGCGTTGACCACGGAGGAGCCGACGCCGTGCAGGCCACCGGACACCTTGTAGCCGCCACCACCGAACTTGCCGCCGGCGTGCAGCTGGGTGAGCACGAGCTCGACGGCGCTGATCTTCTCGACCGGGTGGATGTCGGTCGGGATGCCGCGACCGTTGTCCTTGACGCGCACGCCGCCGTCGGCGAGCAGGGTCACGTCGATGTGGGTCGCGTAGCCGGCGAGCGCCTCATCGACGGAGTTGTCGACGATCTCGTAGACGAGGTGGTGCAGACCGCGCGGGCCCGTGGAGCCGATGTACATGCCGGGGCGCTTGCGCACCGCCTCGAGGCCCTCGAGGACGGTGATCGCGCTGGCGTCGTAGTCGACGCCGTTGGGGCGGACGTCCGCTGGTGGGGCAGGGGGTGCCGCGGAGGATGCCGGGGCCGGTGCCGAGCCGTTCGTCGAGTCGGGGACCGAGCCGCTGGGGCTCGGGGTGGTGCTGGTGGTGGTCGGCTCGTCGGCGTCGGACACGTTTCTCCTCTGTGACCCTGTCTTGATGACCATGTGGTCAGACCTCATGCGGGCGGCCCGACGTGACGTCGAGCCGCAGCCCCATCATTCTAACGGTCCGGAGTCGGCAACCGTGCCCTCAGACGCGCGGAACGGCCATTTCACGGCCCGAACACCCGGTCATCCGAGGGGGGAGTCACGCCCCGGCCCCCCAGCGCGCCTGTGACGCCTTCTCACGGGTCGTGAGACGCGAAGCCTTCGCGCGGGGCCCGCCGGTCCATTCTCCTGCCCCCGACCCTGCTGGTCACGTCCTGTCCACAGGGTCGTTCCTGCCTCTCCAGCGCGTATGCCGCCGACAAGGACCCGTTGAGAGGTGACTCGGTTTCGGCATGCGGGAACGGCCGACCGAATTGGTCGCCGGCCAGGACAACCTGCACGGCCGTCCCGGTGTTCTGATGTGTGCCGGCAACCGCCGGGCCGGACGGGACAGGGGAGAGACGCATGGACGACGCCGAGCGCCGGGCCGACTTCACGGCCTACGTGCGTGCGCGGGAGCAGGCCCTCGCCCGGCTCGCGTACCTGCTGACCGGTGACCGCGACCACGCGGACGACCTGCTGCAGAACGCGCTGGCGAAGGTCTACCGCAACTGGGCCCGCGTGCGCTCCGTCGAGCTGCCCGACGCGTACGTGCGCCGGATCATGGTCAACGAGAACAACTCCCGCTGGCGGCGCATGCTGCGGCGGCACGAGTCGCCCGGCAGCCACGTCATCGAGGTGCTCGACCCACCGACCCCGGCCGGACTCGATGCCTCGGAGTCGATCGACCTCTGGCGCCACGTGCAGGGACTGCCCACCCAGCAGCGCGCGGCCATCGTGCTGCGCTACTACGAGGACCTGTCCGAGGCGCAGACCGCCGACGTCCTCGGGTGCTCCGTCGGCACCGTGAAGAGTCACACGAGCCGCGCGATCTCCGCGCTGCGCAGCAGGATGAGCGAGGCCACCGCATGAGCCACTTCGACCCGGAGCTGAAGGACGCGCTCGACCGGCGGAGCGAGGGCGTCCGCGTCGCCGGGGACCTCGCCGAGCGCGCCATCGCCCGCGACCGGTCCAACCGCCGCCGCGAGCTGGGCGCCACCGTCCTGGGCGCCGGACTCGTGCTGGCCGTCGCGCTGCCCCTCGCCGTCGCCGCGATGCACCGCGACCGGGACACCACGATCCCGGCGGGCCCGACCCAGACCACCGCGAGCACCACCGCGCCAACCCCCACCGGCACCACAACCGGGTCGACGGTGCCGAGCTCGACGACAGCCGCCGCCGGCTCGCCGACCCCGACCACCATCCCCACCCTCCGTCCGACGGGCGCGCCTGACGCCGCCTCGCTGCGACCGGCCAGCGGTCCGGTCACCGGCACGACCGACATCGGCTACGTCGTCGACGGCACCTACCACCGCGGAGCCACCACCATCCGCCTGCCGCAGGACCTGCGGTCCACCGGCTACGTCGCTCGCCTCGGCGAGGGCCTCCTGGTCAGTGGTCCCGACGGGCACACCGTCGTCGGCACC
>JABFXB010000478.1 GCA_013361975.1 Dermatophilaceae bacterium | reverse complement strand
TGCCGACTGACACGGCATACCAGAGGAGTCGGGCGCTGGGAGGGCAGTCGCGAGGCGGGAGGGCTCTCAGGCGGCGTCGCGTGCGTTGCCGCGCCCCCGGCGTACGTAGGCCCAGCCGATGCCGCCGAGCACGAAACCGGCGACGCACGCCCACGGCCACCAGTCGCGGTCGCCCTCGTGCAGCGCCGGCACCACGAGCGTCACGACCAGGGCGACGACCCACGCGGCGAGCCCGGCCTCGACGATGCGCAGCATCGGCACGTGCAGCGGCTCGATCTGCTCGGGGGCTGCGGAGGGGGCGGGGGGCGGGTCGGTCACGCCCGTCAGCCTACGGTCTGTGAACGCAGCCGGATCACGGCACCACTAAGGTGTGCGGCATGTCGACCGATACCACCACACGTCCGGACACGGCATCCGGGCTCGACCGCTTCTTCAAGATCACCGAGCGTGGCTCCACCGTCGCGCGCGAGGTGCGAGGCGGCGTCGTCACCTTCTTCACGATGGTCTACATCGTGGTGCTCAACCCGATCATCCTCTCGGGCGTCGTCGACGGCTCCGGCACCATGATCGGCGGCACGAACAACCTGGTGGAGAGCAAGCTGCTCGTCGCGGTCGGCACGGCAGTGGTCGCGGGTGTCATGTCGATCGCGATGGGCCTGTTCGCGAACTTCCCGATCGCCCTCGCCGCGGGCCTCGGCATCAACGGCCTCATCACCGGCATGGTGATCACGCACGCGTCGCAGAAGATCACCTACGCCGACCTCATGGGGCTCGTCGTCATCGAGGGCGTCATCATCCTCGTGCTCGTGCTGACCGGATTCCGCAAGGCCGTCTTCAAGGCGATCCCGCCGCCGCTCAAGGTCGCCATCTCGGTCGGCATCGGCCTGTTCATCGCCTTCATCGGCGTCATCGATGCCGGCTTCGCGCGTCGCCCGACCACCCCCGGGTCGGTGCCGAGCGAGCTGGGCATCGGCGGCAGCCTGAGCGGCTGGCCGACGCTCGTCTTCGTCGTCGGAGTCTTCCTCATCGCGATCCTGCTCATCCGCAAGGTCAAGGGCGCCATCCTCATCGGCATCGTCGCCGCGACCGCGCTGGCCATGGTGCTCGAGGCGATCTTCAAGCTCGGCCCGCGCGTCTACGACGACAAGGGTGCGCTCACCAACCCCGACACGTGGGTGCTCACCGTCCCGGCCCTGCCGAGCTCGATCACGAACACTCCCGACCTCGGCATCCTCGGCCAGTTCAGCCTCCTCGGCTCGTTCGAGAAGCTCGGCATCATCACCGCGTCGCTCTTCGTCTTCTCGCTGCTGCTCGCCGACTTCTTCGACACGATGGGCACGGTCGTCGCGATCGGCACCGAGGCCGAGCTGCTCGACGACGAGGGCAACCCGCCGAGCACCGACCGCATCCTCGTCGTCGACTCCGTCGCGGCGATCGCGGGTGGCGCCGGCGGCGTCAGCAGCAACACCTCCTACATCGAGTCGGCGTCGGGCGTCGAGGAGGGCGCTCGCACGGGCCTCGCCTCGATCGTCACCGGTGTCCTCTTCCTGCTCGCGACCTTCCTCGCGCCGCTCTTCGCGGTCGTCCCGTCCGAGGCTGCGGCGCCGGCTCTCGTCATCGTGGGCTTCCTGATGATGACCCAGGTGACGAACATCGACTGGCACGACATGGAGGTCGCCCTCCCGGCGTTCCTCACGATCGTGCTCATGCCGTTCACCTACAACATCACCGTCGGCATCGGCGCCGGGTTCATCGCGTGGGTGCTCGTCAAGATCGCCAAGGGCCACGCAGCCCGCATCCACCCCCTGCTCTGGGTGGTCTCGGGCCTCTTCGTCCTCTACTTCGCGAAGACCCCGCTCGAGGCGCTCTTCACCTGAGACCGCCTGCCGCGCAGAGCGGCTGCTCAGCCGAGCACGTATGCCGTGAAGGCCCCCTCCCGCGCAGGAGGGGGCCTTCGTGCGTCCCGCGAAGTCGTAACCCTGGACGCGGTGGAATAGTTAGTTGGGGTAATGAGTTAGGCTAAGTACCACCAGACAGCACTTCCGAGGACCCGCCCCTTGCGTACCAAGACTCCGACCACCCAGCTCTCCAGGGCCGAGCTCGTCTCGCTCTCCAACGACATCCGACTGGCCTGCATGCGCATCTCGCGCCGGGTCCGCTTCGAGTCCGACCGCGAGCTGCCGCCGCACCAGTTCTCGGTGCTCGCGCGCCTCGACGACACGCCCCGCACCAACAGCGAGCTCGCCGAGATCGAGCAGGTCTCCGCCCCGAGCATGAAGCGCACCACGAGCGCGCTCGTCGAGGCCGGCTACATCGCCCGCGCCGACGACCCCACCGACGGCCGGCAGGTGATCCTGTCGCTCACCCCCGAGGGGCGCAAGGTGCTGCGCCGCATCCGCCGTCATCGAGACGAGTGGCTGCTCGCGCGCTTCGAGACGCTCACCGACGAGGAGCGCGAGCTGCTCCAGCAGGCCGCCGCCGTCCTGGCCAAGGTGGCGACGAAGTGAGCCCGACCTTCCACTCCCTGTCCATCCCCAACTACCGGGTCTACGCGTCCGGCGCGATCGTCTCCAACGTCGGCACGTGGATGGGCCGCGTCGCGCAGGACTGGCTGGTGCTCACCGTCCTCACCGACCACTCGGCCACGGCCCTGGGCGTCGTCACCGGCCTGCAGTTCCTGCCCTTCCTCCTCCTCGCGCCGTTCGCCGGCATGATCGTCGACCGGTTCCCGAAGCGCCGCATCCTGTTCCTGACCCAGACCGCCCTGCTGGGCACCGCGCTGCTGCTCGCCGTGCTGACGGCCACGGGTGTCGTCGAGCTCTGGCACGTCTACGCCCTCGCCTTCCTGCAGGGGCTCGCGACGGCCGTCGACAACCCCGCGCGCCAGACCTTCGTGTCCGAGATGGTCGAAACCGAGCACCTGCCCAACGCCGTGGCACTCAACAGCGCCTCGTTCAACCTCGGCCGCCTCATCGGTCCGGCGGCTGCGGGCCTGGTCATCGCCTGGTTCGGCATCGCGCCGGCCCTCTACGCCAACGCCGCGACGTTCGTGTTCGTGCTCGTCGCGCTGCTGCGGCTCGACACGAAGCTGCTCACGCCCTCGCCGAGGGCTCGCGGCAAGGGTCAGATCCGCGCCGGGCTGCGCTACGTCAAGGGCCGCCCCGACCTCGTGCTCATCATGGCGCTGGTCTTCGTGCTGGGCACGTTCGGCATGAACTTCCAGGTGACGATGGCCCTGATGGCCACCGAGGTCTTCGACAAGGGCCCCGGCGAGTACGGCCTGCTCGGCTCGATCATGGCGATCGGCTCACTCGCGGCCGCCCTGCTCTCGGCGCGCCGCGCCCGCCCCCGGCTGCGCGTGCTGCTCGCCGCTCTCGTGGGCTTCACCCTCTCGACGGCGCTGCTCTCGACGGCCGCGAACTACGTCCTGTTCGCGATCTTCCTCGTGCCGACCGGCTTGTCCGCGCTCACCGCCCTCACCACGGCCAACGCCATGGTGCAGGTGAGCGTCGACCCCGTGATGCGCGGTCGGGTCATGGCCCTCTACATGGCCATCTTCATGGGCGGCACGCCGTTCGGTGCCCCGATGATCGGCTGGATCGGTGATGCCTGGGGCCCGCGCTGGACCATCGCCATCGGCACCATCGCGGTCGGCCTCAGCCTGGTGGCGGTGGCCCTGTGGTTCGCGCGTGGGCAGAATGTCGCGGTGACCATCCAGACCCGGCGCCACCCGCGCCTGCGCATCCAGCTCGCCTCGTCGGTGCCGACAACCCCCGAGGTGACGAAGTGAACTTCAAGTTCCGCCACCGCGCCACCGTCGCGGCCCTGGTGCTCTTCATCGCGATCGCGATTGTCGCCGCCTTCGTCAAGCGCTGACCGGTTCGTCCCCCGCACGACCACAGGAGCGGCCGCCCGTGACGGGCGGCCGCTCCTGCTTCGTGGCGAGCGCGGCTGGGGGATGGGGGAGTCAGCCGAGCAGGCCACCGGAGGGGCAGGTGACGACCTTCTGGTCCAGCAGGCACACCACCTTGCCCTTGAGAGGATCGAGGACGCGTACGAGGTCCTTGGGGTCGCCGGCCAGCAGCGGCAGGTGCGGCAGCGCGAGCAGGCGGACGACCTCGGCGGGGAGCGTCGGCGTGGGCAGCTTCACCGGCGGCTTGGGCACCGTCACGGAGGGCAGCGGGACGCCGGGCACGCTCGGGAGGGGGAGCGGCAGCCCCGGCGCGGGCTTGCTCGGGGCCGGTGCCGGCTTCGGCGCGGGCTTCGGAGCCGGCGCAGGCGCCGGCTTCGGGGAGGAGGGGCTCGGCTTGCCGGACGGAGCCGGTGACGGCTTCGCCGAGGCGCTCGGTGTGGGGCGGGCGCTCGGCGAAGCCGTCGAACGGGGAGCCGGCGAACCGGCATACGCGAAGCCCGACCCCTCGGGGGTGGCCGAGCCGGTGCCCGACGCGGGACGGGCGGCGGGCAGGGCGTTCATGGGCAGCACCGTGATGCCGTGGCGGTAGGCGTCGGCGATCGACAGCACCGTGCGGACGTACGAGTCGGAGTGGTTGTAGCGCAGGACGGCCTGGTACGCGGCTCCCGGAGCGCGCAGGTCGGTGCCGCCCGAGCAGAGCAGCACCCCGGCACCCGTGACGGCGTCGGTCAGGCTCTGCGGGTTCGCGACGCCGTCGCCGTCACCGTCGCGGCCGGCCAGCGACCAGGACGTCGGGATGAACTGCATCGGGCCGACGGCGCGGTCGAACGTCGTGTCGTGGTCGAGGGCGCCGCCGTCGGTGTCGGTGATGCGGGCCGTGCCACGCGACCCGTCGAGCGGGATGCCGATGATGCCGGGGCGCGCGATGCCGGCGGCGTCGAGCACGTTGCCGCCGAAGCGGGCGTGGTTGCTCTCGACGCGGCCGATGGCACCGAGCAGGGCCCAGTCGACACCGCAGCCGGGCTTGATGCTGTCGAGGACGCCGGCGGCGCGCTGGTAGGCGGCGACGGCGACGGACGGGATGCCGTTGGCGTCGAGTCGCACCGGGGCGAACGAGGCGATGGCCGTGATCGCGGCGCGGGCCTCCGGGGGCACGTCGACGGTGGCGTAGTCCGCGGTGAAGGTCTGGTAGATCGGGGGCAGCTGCATGGGCGCCGGGGCGGGGCCGGCCTGCGGGTAGGTCGGGCTGCCCTGGGTGATCGCCGTGTCGGGCACGGTGATGGACGTGGGCACGGCGCCCTGGTCGGAACCGCGCGTGGCGGCGATGGCGATGCCGGCGGTGGCCAGGGCGATGACCGGCACGGCGGCAGCGACCCGGCGCGCGGTCGAGCCGGCGCGGACGATGCGGACCATGGTGACTCCTCGATGACTGCCGCCCCCATTGGCGGGCTGTCCGGGTCAACGAGGCGTCGCGCGAGAAGGTCACGCGCAGGTAGGAAAGTCGACCAGCCATCGAGACGGCGATCCGTCCGGAGGGGACGGCTCGCCGTCTCGACGGTGTGTGGGTCAGCCGAGCTGCGACACCACGTGGTCGATGGCCTGCGTCAGCTTCGAGACGTCCTCGGGGTCGACGGCCGGGAACATCGCGACGCGCAGCTGGTTGCGGCCGAGCTTGCGGTAGGGCTCGACGTCGACGATGCCGTTGGCGCGCAGGGTGCTGGCCACCGCCGCGGCGTCGATCGCGTCGTCGAGGTCGACCGTGCCGACCACCTGCGAGCGCGCGGCGGGGTCGGCGACGTAGGGGGTCGTGTAGTCGGTCTGCTCGGCCCACGTGTAGAGGCGGGTGGAGGAGTCCTTGGTGCGGCCGGTCGTGAACTCGAGCCCGCCGTTGCCGTTCATCCAGTCGAGCTGGCTCTTCATCAGCGCGAGCGTCGACAGGGCCGGGGTGTTGTACGTCTGGTTCTTCAGCGAGTTGTCGATCGCGGTCGGCAGGCTGAAGAAGTCGGGCACCCATCGACCGCCCGCGGCGATCTGCTCGACACGGGCGAGCGCCGCGGGCGAGAAGGCGGCGAACCAGAGGCCGCCGTCGGAGGCGAAGCACTTCTGCGGGGCGAAGTAGTAGACGTCGGACTCGGTGATGTCGACGGGCAGGCCGCCGGCGCCGGACGTCGCGTCGACGAGCACGAGGGCGTCGTCGTCGGCGCCCTCGACCCGCTTCACCGGTGCCATGACGCCGGTGGAGGTCTCGTTGTGCGGCCAGGCGTAGACGTCGACGCCGGCCTCGGCGTGCGGGGTCGCCAGCGTGCCCGGGTCGGCCTTGACGATGGTCGGCTCGCCGAGGAACGGGGCGGCCTTCGTCACGGCGCCGAACTTGCTGGAGAACTCCCCGAACGCGAGGTGCTGCGCTCGATGGCGCACCAGGCCGAAGGCGGCGATGTCCCAGAACGCCGTCGAGCCGCCGTTGCCGAGGATGATCTCGTAGCCGTCGGGCAGCGAGAACAGGTCGCGCAGGCCCTGGCGCACCTCGCCGACGAGGTTCTTGACGGGCGCCTGGCGGTGCGAGGTGCCGAGGACCGTGCGTCCGAGTGAGGCGAGGTAGTCGACCTGCTCGGGGCGGACCTTGCTCGGTCCGGAGCCGAACCGTCCGTCGGCGGGCAGGAGCTCGGCCGGGATGGTGATGGTCTGGGTCACGGCGGGTGCTTCGCTCACGGGTCCTTATTCAACCCCACCTGCCCACGTGGTGGACACCGTCTCTCGATGCGTGGACCGGCCTGCCGTGCCGCTCGAGTGCACCTGCGCGCCGGCGTTGCGCGGTTGCGCCACAGGTGGGTGGTGCACCGGTCACCTCTGGCGCGAGCGTGCACCACTGGCGGCGGCGTGCATGGTTGTCCACAGGCACTCCCCAGGCGCAGCTGTTGGCGGGGCACGATGGGCCGATGGATCTCGAGCAGCGCGTCGTTCCTGGAGAAGCGACGCGAGGACGCGATGCGCCGCAAGGGCTGGTTCTTCGCCCGCTTCGTATGGACCGAGCTCGACGACGTCGCGAAGATCCGTGATCGCGTCGACCGGGCGATCAGCGACTCGCACCGTTCGGCCGCCCGACCCCCGCCG
>JABFXB010000349.1 GCA_013361975.1 Dermatophilaceae bacterium | reverse complement strand
CATGACGGAGTTGACGCCACGGACGACGTCGAGCGTGCGCAGGCGCTCGACCGTGGACGAGAGGGCCGCGTCGGTCGCGGTGTGGGTGACGATGATGAGGTTGGCCCTCGCGGACTCGCCGTCGGCGGCCGCGACGAGCTGCTGGCGCACCGTCTCGATCGACACGTCGTGGTCTGCGAACGCGGCGGCGACCTGCGCGAGCACACCCGAGCGGTCCTCGACGTCGAGGCTGATGTGGTACCTCGTCTCGGCGTCGCCCATCGTCAGCACCGGCAGGTCGGCGTAGCTCGACTCCCCCGGGCCCAGGCCGCCCCCGACGCGGTGACGGGCCACCGCGACGAGGTCGCCGAGCACCGCCGATGCGGTGGGGTCGCCGCCGGCGCCCTTGCCGTAGAACATCAGCTCGCCGGCGGCGTCGGCCTCGACGAAGACGGCGTTGAACGCCTCGCGGACCCCGGCGAGCGGGTGCGAGCGCGGGATCATCGCCGGGTGCACGCGTACGCTGACGCCGCGCTTGCCGCGCTCGCAGATGGCGAGCAGCTTGACGACGGCGTCCATCTCGCGGGCGGCGGCGACATCGGCGGCCGACACCTCGGTGATGCCCTCGCGGTAGACGTCGGTGCCGGAGACGCGGGTGTGGAAGGCGAGGGACGCGAGGATCGCGGCCTTGGCGGCGGCGTCGAAGCCCTCGACGTCGGCGGTCGGGTCGGCCTCGGCGTAGCCCAGCGCCTGGGCCTGCTCCACGGCGTCGGAGAAGCCGGCGCCGGTGGTGTCCATCTTGTCGAGGACGTAGTTGGTCGTGCCGTTCACGATGCCGAGGACCTTGCGCACCTCGTCGCCGGCGAGCGACTCGCGCAGCGGGCGCAGCAGCGGGATCGCACCGGCGACGGCGGCCTCGAAGTAGAGGTCGACCCCCTTCTCGGCGGCCGCCGTGTAAAGGGCTGGGCCGTCCTCGGCGAGCAGCGCCTTGTTGGCCGTCACCACGGACGCGCCGTGGTCCATCGCGCGCAGGATGAGCGAGCGGGCGGGCTCGATGCCGCCGATCACCTCGACGACGACGTCGGCGCGCGTCACCAGGTCGTCGGCGTCGGTCGTGAAGAGCGACGGGTCGACCCCGAGATCAGAGCGGTCGCGTCCGGCCCGCCGCACGGCGATCCCGACGATCTCGAGCGGCGCACCGACGCGGGCGGCCATGTCGTCGGCGTGCTCGGTGAGCAGGCGGGCCACGGCTCCGCCGACGACGCCCGCCCCGAGCAGGGCGACACGCAACGGCCGGGGGTCACTCACTGCACTGTCCACGGTGCGAATCCTGCCGTCCGTCCGCGATCTGGACGCCCATTGTTTCGCGATCCGGACATGCGCGGAGCAGAATCTGCGGCGCCATCAGACGTCGAGCGCGAGCAGGTCGTCGATGGTCTCGCGCCGCACGATGAACCGGGCCTTGCCGTCGCGCACCGCGACGACCGGGGGTCGCGGCGTGTGGTTGTACTGGCTCGACAGCGAGCGGCAGTAGGCACCCGTGCCCGGCACCGCCACGAGGTCGCCGGCGGCCACGTCGGCGGGCAGGAACTCGTCCTTGACGACGATGTCGCCGCTCTCGCAGTGCTTGCCGACGACCCTCGCGAGCACCGGCTCGGCCGTCGAGGCGCGGTTGGCGAGCGTGCACGAGTAGTTGGCGTCGTAGAGGGCGGTGCGCACGTTGTCGCTCATGCCGCCGTCGACCGAGACGTAGACACGCTGCGCCCCACCGTCGAGGTCGACCGGCTTGACGGTGCCCACCTCGTAGAGCGTGAAGGTGCTCGGGCCGGCGATGGCGCGGCCCGGCTCGACCGAGATGCGCGGCACGGCGACGCCGTCTGCCCGGCACTCGCGCTCGATGATCTCGGCCATGCCGGCGGCGAGGTTCTTCGGCGGCAGGGGGTCGTGCTCGGTGGTGTAGGCGATGCCGAAACCACCGCCGAGGTCGAGCTCGGGCAGCTCGGTTCCGAGCTCACGGGCGACCTGCGTGTGCAGGCCGACGATGCGCCGGGCCGAGACCTCGAAGCCGGACGTGTCGAAGATCTGCGAGCCGATGTGGCTGTGCAGGCCGAGGAGCCGCAGCGACTCGGGCTTGTCGAGGATGCGCCGCACCGCCTCGAAGGCGTGGCCGCCGGAGAGTGACAGCCCGAACTTCTGGTCCTCGTGGGCCGTCGCGATGAACTCGTGCGTGTGGGCCTCGACACCCACCGTGACGCGGACGAGAACCGGGGCGACGACCCCCAGCTCGGTGGCAACTGCGGAAACCCGGTCGATCTCGTCGAAGGAGTCGATGACGATGCGACCGACGCCGTACTCGAGGGCCGTGCGGATCTCGGCGATGCTCTTGTTGTTGCCGTGCAAGCCGATTCGCTCGCCGGGCACACCGGCCCGCATCGCGACGGCGAGCTCACCCCCGGTGCACACGTCGAGGCTCAGGCCCTCGTCGAGGATCCACCGCGCGACCTCGGTGCAGAGGAACGCCTTGCCAGCGTAGAAGACGTCGGCGCCCCCCGACAGGCTGTCGAACACCTCGGCATACGTCTGCTTGAAATCCCTTGCGCGCGAACGGAAGTCGTCCTCGTCGATGACGTATGCCGGTGTGCCGAACTCGCGGGCGAGGTCGGTCACGCTCACTCCGCCGACCGTCAGGACCCCGTCGGCTCCGCGTCCGACGGACGTGGCCCAAAGGGAGGGCACGAGGGCGTTGACGTCGACGGGGGTCTGGAGCCACGCGGGGCCGCGGTAGCCCTCCGCGTGCAGCGCTCCTGCTTCGTGTGCGCGCATTCCTACATCCTCTCGGGGGCCGACGCGCCCAGGCGGGCGAGTCCATTGCGCAAGACGACCCGGACGGCGTCGGCGAGCAGCACGCGCGCGCCGTGCACCGACCGCACCGGCTCGTCCACGACTGCGGGACGGAGCGGGTGGTCCCAGCCGTTCGCGAGATCGGCGAGGTCGGTGACGGCACGTCGTTGCTGCACGTCGTCGCCCGCGTGCGTGTCGAGCCGCTGGGGCAGGTCCGCGAGCGCCACGAGCAGGTGCCGCTCGATGACGTGGGTCAGCCGCTCGACCCGCGCCGACGCGCGCCGCTCGACACCGGCGGCCTCCGCGTTGCGGATGAGGCGGCAGAGACGTGCGTGGGCCAGCTGCGCGCCGAGCACCGGGTCGCCGGGCGCCCTGCTGCCCGGCGCCTCCGCGGGAACGGGCAGCACCGCTCCCCCGTCGAGTGCGTACTCGTCCTGGTGCTCGAGCACGTGGGCGACGATGGCGGACCGCGACGCGTCCTCCAGCGTCAGCGCGATGAGGCCGCTCGGCGCGACCTCGACCGCAGCGACCGGCTTCTGGAGGGTGAGCCCCTGGGCCAGCACGCGCGCGAGGTCACGCGCGCCGAGGCCGAGCTGCGACGCCCACCGCTGTGCCACGGGCGTCACCCAGTCGGCCACGACGCCGGCGGCCCTCGTGTCGGTGGGCCGGAAGATCGCGCCCTCGGGCAGGCCGGCTGCGGCGGCACCGGGCAGCTCGCCGCTGTGCGCGGCCTCCGCGGCGACCTGCTCGAGGAGGGCGCGCAGCTGCTCCGGCGTCATGGCGCCGAGTCTACGAGGGCGCCTCCGGCCCGCAGCCGGGGCACCGGCCGAGCTCCGGCGTCGCCCCCGCTGACGCCCCCGCTGACGACGAGAGGCCGGCCCGAGCGGCGCCCAGCGCCCACGGTCCAGCCTCTCGCCACACGGTGCCCCCGGCAGGATTCGAACCTGCGCTCCCGCCTCCGGAGGGCGGTGCTCTATCCCCTGAGCTACGGGGGCGTGCTCACTTTCGTGCGCCCGGTGAGATTAGCAGCCGAGGGGGCCGAACGCTGAATGCACCCCCGGGCGCGCCCGGCCCCGGTGGCGGAGGTCCGCCGGCACCCGGTGCCGGGGCGACTCCCTCACCTGGTCCTGAGCGCCGGGACCCGTCCGGTGCCACGATGGGGCCGTGCTCATCTCCAAGCCGGTTGCCGAGGCCATCCGCGCGGGCACCGTGACGCAGGCGTTCCGGCGCTGGGACGTGCCTCGGGTCAAGGTGGGTGGGTTGCAGCTCACGCCCGCCGGCCTGGTCCGCTTCGACGCGGTGAGCCACGTGCGCGACCCGTCGAAGCTCACCGAACGCGACGCACGCACGGCGGGCGTCAAGAACCTCGCGGCCCTGCAGAAGGCGCTGTCCCCAACGGACCGCCGGCCCTCCGCTCGGGGCGGCCGCGGAGGCGACAAGGTCTACCGGATCCGCCTGAGCTGGGCGGGTGAGGACCCACGGATCGCCTTGCGCGAGAAGGATCCTGACGACGCAGAGCTTGACGAGCTGGCGACGAGGCTTGCCCGGCTCGATGCGCGGCCGAGTGGTGCCTGGACGCGCGACATCCTCGAGTGGATCCGCGACAACCCCCGAGTGGTGTCCAAGGAGCTGGCCGCCCTCCGCGGCTGCGAGCTGCTGCCGATGAAGGTCGACATCCGCAAGCTCAAGGCCCTGGGGCTCACCATCAGCCACGAGGTCGGATACGAGCTCTCGCCGCGCGGCGCGGCCTACCTCGACTGGGCCGCCCGGCACGGTCACTGACAGACGCCTGCCCCACCCAGGTGTCGGCGAAGGCCTTCGGCACCGTCACGGTGAGCACAGCTCCACCGCCCTGCGCGGCACCGAGCACGAGGTCTCCGCCGAGGTCGCGAACGGTGTCCCTCAGCAGGTGCAGCCCGACGTGCCCGTGCCCGGGCCCCGACCCGGTGGTGCCGACCCTGGGCGGGAGACCCGCGGGATCGCGCGGCCCGACGCCGTCGTCGCGCACGCTGACGACCACGTGGTGCCCTACGACGCGCGCCCGGAGCTGCACCGACGACGCCTCGGCGTGCTTGAACACGTTGCGCAGGCCCTCGCGGACCGAGCGGTAGACCACCTGGGCCATGGGCAGCCCCGCACGCTCGAGCTCCGGGTCGAGGTCGACCTCGACGGCGAGCCCCGAGGAGCGGGCCTGGTCGGCGAGTCCCTCGACCGCCGGCACCAGGCCGCCCTGGGCGAGGTCTGCGGGGTAGATGTCGGTCATGAGCGAGCGCAGGCCCTCGGCGTCGCGCTTGAGCCCTGCCGAGAGCTCGCCGACGACCGTGCGGGCCCTCGCCGCGTCGGGCGGGAGGTCGTGGACCAGCGACCCCATCAGGTACCCGAACCCGGCGAGGTCCTGGAGGACCCCGTCGTGCAGGTCGTCGGCGATGCGCCGGCGCTCGAGGTCCGACGCCGACAGGGCGTGGCGCAGCATCCTGCTGCGGTCGGCCTCCCCGCGCTCGACCCGCCGCGCCATCGACACGGCCAGCGGCAGCACCATGATTGCGAAGAGGATCAACGACCCCAGTCCCAGCAGCGCCAGCCGTCCGAGCAGAGCCGCTTCGTCCTCGTGCAGCGGGTCCGCCGTCCAGTAGGACTCGAAGACCAGGGGGACCCCCTCGGCGTCGTGCAGGCCGGCATACACCTCGAGGAGCTCGCCGCTGCCTCGCTCCTCGGCGTTCTCCGCCTTCGAGAGGTCGGACACCGCGGCGGTGACGTTCTCGGAGCCGAAGAGCTCGGAGACGTCAGGATCGAGCGGGAAGACGTGGCCGATGAGGTCGGTCTCGTCGGACCACAGGACCCGACCCTCGTGCGTCCAGATCTTCATGTGGACGATCGACCCGTCCTTCATGCGGCTCCGGAGGAGGTAGTCGAGCGTGCCCGTCGCGCCCGGCTCACCTGCGCGCACCCGCTGGTCGACGAGCGGCGCGACCACGGCCCGCGCGAGCCCCGAACCACGGACCGCGGCGTCGCTCAGGGCCATCTGCGACGCGAGCGGTCGGGCCAGCAGCACCGTTCCGACGCCGACCAGCACCAGCGCGGCCAGGGTCCACAGCAGGAACCGGCGCAGCGCGGAGCGCCGCACCCCGTCCGGCAGGGGATCTGCAGGACGCAGCAGGGCCACGTCAACCAGTCCCTCTGAGGCTCACCATCCCCAGCCTGCTGGCCGTCACGACGGCTTCGAGCTGCGAGTGTGCGCCAAGCTTCGCGAGCACACTCTTGATGTGCCCACGGCTGGTGAGCACGGCGATGCCGAGACTGCGCGCGATCTCCGCCGCGTCGCGCCCCTCGGCCAGCAGACCGAGCACCTCGGCCTCGCGTGACGTGAGGTCGACGGGCGGCAGACCCCGGGCGGGCTGCGAGCCCACGAGCCCGCGCAGCAGCTTCGGATGCACGTGAAAGCCGTCCCGGGACGCCGTCTGGAGCGCCGCGAGGACGTCCTCCCACGAGCCGTCCTTCGGCAGCAGCGCGCACGCGCCGGCCTCTGCCGCGCGCCTCAGCAGGCCCTGGTCGAGGTGCGCGGTCAGCACGATGACGCGAAGGTCGGGCAGGCGCTTCGTCAGCTCGGCCGTCAGGGCGATGCCGTCGTCGTGGCCGAGCCGCACGTCCATGAGCACCGCGTGGGGGGTCTCGAGCTGGAGCATCTCGAGCGCCGACACGGCGGTGTAGGCGACCCCGACGGACGTGAGTCCCGGCTCGCGGTCGACGGCGAAGGCCATCGCGTCGGCCACGGCGCGGTGGTCGTCGACGACGGCGACCCTCTGCAGCGCGGTCGGCTT
The DNA here is from genome assembly GCA_013361975.1 of Dermatophilaceae bacterium. Classification (GTDB taxonomy): domain Bacteria; phylum Actinomycetota; class Actinomycetes; order Actinomycetales; family Dermatophilaceae; genus Terrabacter. Next base: position 459 of record JABFXB010000349.1, on the reverse strand, counting down.
GAGCGGCTCGACCCCCCCGACCCTGTCGACCTGCTCGTCGATCTCGTCGAGCTCGTCCACGTCCTTCAGCTGCCCGACGGGCAGGACACGACCCATGTGATCCCCCATGCGTTCGAGTGCGGGCACCCCTTCCCGTGCGGCAATTATCACAGGGCCGGGACGGCGGGGCAGGGGTTTCACCCCAAATCTTGGGGAGGGCGCCTCCCGACGATGGGTGTTGTCGCTTCCTCGGCCGAAACCCACCCTTGGAGGTGCCGGGTTCCGCGGCCGCAGCCGGCCGACGGCAGCCGTGGCCCGGCGTCCACCCACCGACCCTCCCGAACGGTGACCCGGTCCTCCGCCCTCCCCGACCGGAGTCATCACACGGTGGCCACGCCACCGGCTGACGCCCGCCGAGCCGTCCCGGCGGGCGTCAGCGCTGGGTGGTGTCGGTGACCTCGCCGACGAGCTCCTCGAGCA
>JABFXB010000485.1 GCA_013361975.1 Dermatophilaceae bacterium | reverse complement strand
AGGACGAGCACGGCGTCGGGCTCGCGGTCGCTGCCGAGGCCGGTGAGGTGCGCGAAGGCGCTGTGCGGGCGGAAGACGTAGTCGGTGTCGTTGCTGCGCACCTTGAGGCCGCCGGCGGGCACGACGAGGCGCTCGCCCGGGAAGGCCGCGCTGACGGCCTCGCGGCGACGTGCGGCATGGTCGGCGACCTCGGCACGAGGGGTCACCTCGGTGCTGCGGGGCGCCCAGCCGGTCGCGACGAACGCCCGGAACTCGTCGGTCGTGGGGCGCTTGCGGCTCGGAGAGGCCTTCTGCTCTTCACTCATCACCCGGCCATCGTGTCACGAAGCCAGAGGGCCGCCGAACCGGGTTTCCGGGCGTATGCCGTCCGTGCGGGTGGGTGCCCGACGGACCGTAGGGCACCCACCCGCAGACCCCTCGGGGGTACCTCCGGCCGGAAGCCGGCGGCATACAGTCTGGGGGTGGCCCCCACCGAGCGAACGTCCCGGCCGACCACCGCCCATCGCACGCTCCCGTCGCTGCGCGCCAGCACGCGACGGGCGATGAGACCGAGTGGGCCACCGACCGACGAGATCCCGATCTGGACCACCCCTGACGGGGTCGATGCGCACACGGCCCTGGCCGTCATCGACCTCGCGATGCGGGCCGGTGTCGCGATGATCGCGACGGGGGCGGCGGCCGCGGACGTCACGGCGACCGTGCTCACCCTGACGAAGGCGTACGGCCTCAGCTCGGTGCACGTCGACGTCACCTACACGTCGGTCACCGTCTCCTACCACCGCGGCCCGAACGCCGACCCGATCACCGTGCTGCGCATCGTGCGCTTCCGCGTGCAGGACTACACCCGCCTCGAGCGGCTGCGCGGGCTCATCGTCGACCTGTCGCAGGACCCGGTGCCCGTCGAGGAGGCACGGGTGCGCTTCGACGCCGTGATCACCGCCCCGCACCCGTACCGCCGCTGGCTCGTGGCCGTCGCCGGTGGCGCGCTGGCGGCCGGTGCCGCGGCGCTCGTGGGTGCCGGGGTCTTCATCGTCGCCCTCAGCTTCGTCACGGCCACGATCGTGGGGCGGGTGCTGGGCTGGCTGACCGGCGCCGGCGTCGCGGCGTTCTTCGCCCAGATCGTCGCGGCGGCCATCCCGACGGCCGTCGCCACGCTCGTCGTCGTCGCGCAGTCGGCGGGCTTCACCTTCTTCGGCAAGGTGTCGCCGTCACTGGTCGTGGCCTCCGGCATCGTGCTGCTCCTCGCGGGGCTCTCGGTCGTCGGCGCCGCGGAGGATGCCCTCGAGGGCTACTACGTCACGGCCGGCGCTCGTGCCTTCGAGGTCGTCGTCCTCTCGCTGGGCATCGCGGTCGGCATCTCGATCGTGCTGTCCCTCGGCAAGCGCCTCGACTACCCGATCGCGATCAGCTCGCAGACCCTGCTCACCGACAATGTGGCCGTGCAGATCGTCTGCGCCGTCGTCATCTCCGTCGCCTTCGCCGTCATGTCGTACGCGAGTGGCCGGGCCGTCGCCGTGGCCGGGATCGCAGGCGGGCTCGGCTGGGCGATCCTCGCCCTCGGCGAGCGCGCGCTGCAGCTCGGCGCCGTCACCGGGTCGGCGATGGCGGCGCTCGTCGTGGGCTTCGCGTCGCGGCTCGTCGCCAAGCGCCTCACCATCTCGGCGCTCGCCGTCACCACCGCCGCGATCGTGCCGCTGCTGCCGGGCCGCATGGCCTACGAGGGCATCTCCCAGCTGGTCACCAACCCCGACGGCAACGGTTTCGCGGTCGGGGTCCCGACCCTCGTCCAGGCCTTCGGCCTGGGCCTCGGGCTCGCCGCCGGGGTGTCGCTCGGCACGTACTTCGCCGGCCTGCTCGTGGCGCGCTCGCAGGGCGTCCGGCCCCGGCCGGCCGCCGGCGCGACGCTGCCCGCCGACCCCGTGCCCGATGCCAGCCTGTCGTCGGCGCCCGTGCTCTCCGACACGGGCGAGCTCGGCGCCGTGGCCGCCCCCACGGAGGACGACGCGGAGGTCAGCGACCGACCGTGAGCAAGCACACGGCATACGCCCGTGGTCGTATGCCGTGTGCTCGGGCAGGCTGGGAGCCGTTGGCTTTTCGCGTGTCGTCGGTCGGAGGAGTTGGGATGCAGTTCGGGCGCAGCTACGAGGAGTTCGAGGTCGGGGCGGTCTACAGACACTGGCCCGGGAAGACGGTCACCGAGTACGACGACCACCTCTTCTGCCTGCTGACGATGAACCACCACCCGCTGCACCTCGACGAGAACTACGCGAAGGAGACGACGCAGTTCGGGCAGAACGTCGTCGTCGGCAACTACGTCTACTCGATCCTGCTCGGCATGTCGGTGGCCGACGTCTCGGGCAAGGCGATCGCGAACCTCGAGATCGAGTCCCTGCGCCACGTCGCGCCGACGTTCCACGGCGACACGCTCTACGGCGAGACGCGCGTGCTCGACAAGTGGGAGTCGACCTCCAAGGACGACCGGGGCGTCGTGCACGTCGAGACCATCGGCTACAAGCAGGACGGCACCGTGGTGTGCCTCTTCCGGCGCAAGGTCATGGTGCCCAAGGAGAGCTACCTCGAGGCGCGCGGCGGGGAGCAGCCCGGCCGGCCGACTCCCGTGCCCGACCGCAACTGGCCCGGCCCCGACCCCGCCTCGCAGGCCTGACCCCGCCCCCGCAACACACCGAGTAGGTCGCAACGCACCGCGATCCGATCCCGGTGCGTTGCGACCTACTCGGTGTGTTGTCGCTGTCCACAGGGGTGGGTGCCGGATGGGCCGCCGTCCACAGGTGCGGCCGCAGTGCTTGGCGATCTCTGCGTATGCCGGCGAACCTGCCCGCATGGACACACGACTGGAAGCGCTGGCCGCCGCACAGGGCGGCGCCTTCGCTGCCCATGAGGCACTGGCCGTGGGACTTGGCAAGGCGTACCTGCACCAGGCGTTGCGTCGACGCGAGCTGGTCCGAGTGCGGCGTGGTGCGTACGTGCTCGCGAAGGTGTGGGATTCGGCCTCTCCCGACGAGCGCTTCCGCCTGGGCTGCCTCGCCGTCGTCAGGTCTCGGCCCGGCGATGCCCTGAGCCACCATGCGGCTCTGGCGGTGCTGGGCCTGCCTCTGTGGGACCACGACCCCAGGCGCATCGACCTGGTGAGCGACACTGTCCAAGGGGTCCGGCGAGGGTCGGTGTGGCTCCATCCGGACGACGGCGTCGCCGTGGTCCCAGTGGGGCAGGTGCAGTGCGTGTCGCCAGCTCGAGCCATCGTCCGAACCGCGACGACCATGGGACGTGTCTGTGCGGTCGTCGCGGGCGATGCGGCGCTCCGCTCAGGACTCGTCAGCGAAGGCCAGCTCACGGAGGAGACGGCGGCCCTGTCGCCGCACCAGGGTCGTGGACGCGCGCTGGATGCCGTCCTGCTGATGGATGGCCGGAGCGAGTCGGTGGGTGAGTCGCGCACGCGCCTCGCGCTGCGCGACCTCGGGTACGCGGCTGAGAGCCAGGTGGTTCTTCGCGACGCAGACGGTCGTTTCGTGGCCCGGGTGGACTTGATGGTCGAAGGAGTGGTCATCGAGTTCGACGGTCAGGTCAAGTACGCGCGCACCCGCGATGCGGAGGACGCAGTCGCCAGCCCGGAGCAGGTGGTCTGGCTGGAGAAGCGCCGCGAGGACGCGATCCGGCGGCTCGGACACCCGGTCGAGCGTGTCATCTGGTCCGAGCTGTCCCGACCCGGACTTCTCGGGGCTCGGGTTCGTCGGGCGGCCGAGCTCGTGTCCGTTCCCCGGTCCCACCCGGCCTGACGGGCCCACCATCCGCAACACACCGAGTAGGTCACAACCCACCGGGATCGGATCGCGGTGGGTTGTGACCTACTCGGTGTGTTGCGAGGCAGCACGTCGGTGGCGGGGGCGCACGTCACGCGGCCCTACTCTTGGGGCGTGACGTCGACAGGGGCAGGAGCGAGGCCGGTCATCGACCTGCACACGCACTCCTCCGTCAGCGACGGCACCGAGACGCCCGCGGACCTCGTGGCGGCGGCTTCGGCGGCCGGGGTCGACGTCCTCGCGATCACCGACCACGACACGGTCGCCGGCTGGCACGACGCGGCCGACGCCGCACGCCTACACGGCGTCACCCTGGTGCGCGGCATCGAGATCTCCTGTGCCTGGCGCTACTCCTCGATCCACCTGCTCGGCTACCTGACCGACCCCGCCGACCAGCCGCTCGCGCACGAGCTCGCCCGGGCCCGTGACTCCCGGTCCACGCGGCTCGAGCGCATGGTCGGGCTCATGGCCGCCGACGGCATACCCCTGACGTATGCCGAGGTGCTCGCCCAGGTCGGTCCCGGCGCCACCGCTGGGCGGCCGCACATCGCCGACGCGCTCATCGCGAACGGCACGATCCGTCATCGCGACGAGGCTTTCCGACAGTGGCTCGGCGACGACTCGCCCTACTACGTGGGGCACTACGCCCCCGACCCGGTGCGTGCTGTCGAGCTGGTCCGGGCGGCCGGCGGGGTGCCCGTCATCGCGCACCCGTTCACACGCACGCGGTCCGGTGGCCTCGACGACACCCTCATCGAGAGGATGCGTGCGGCCGGTCTCGTCGGGCTCGAGGCGTACCACCGCGACCACGGTGCTGCCGAGGTCGAACGCGCCACGGCGCTCGCCGACCGGCTGGGGCTCCTGCTCACGGGGTCGAGCGACTACCACGGCGAGGGCAAGCGCAACCGGCTCGCCGAGAACACCACGGCGCCCGAGGTCCTCGACGCCATCGAGGCCGCCTCCAGCGGCGTCACGGAGGTGCTGCGGGCGTGACCTTCCTCGACACGACCGTCTTCCTCAGCACCTTCATCACCCTCATCGTCATCCTCGACCCGCCCGGCGCGGTGCCGATCTTCCTCGCGCTCACCGGGTCGCTCACCAAGGTGCAGCGCAATGTCGCGGCGCGCCGCGCCTCCCTCGTGGCCGTGTTCGTGATCGCCATGTTCGCGCTCTTCGGCCGCAGCATCCTCGACTACCTCCACATCTCGATCGCGGCGCTGCAGGGCGCCGGGGGACTCCTGCTGCTGCTCGTCGCCCTCGAGCTGCTGACGGGCAAGGAGTCCGACTCGCTCGCCGACGCCGGCGTGAACGTCGCGCTCGTGCCGCTCGGCACGCCGCTGCTGGCCGGTCCCGGGGCGATCGTCGCGACGATGCTCGCGGTCCAGCGGTCCGACACGGCGGCGGAGTACGTCGCGGTCGGGGCCGCGCTCGTGGCCGCCATGCTCGCCGTCTACCTCGTGCTGCGCTTCGCCGGCCAGGTGCGCGGACTGCTCCGCGAGAGCGGCACGATGCTGCTGACCCGCATCGCCGGCCTGCTGCTGTCGGCGATCGCCGTGCAGATGGTGGCCGACTCGGTGCGCGCGTTCGTCAGCGGCGAGGGCTGAGCCCACCGCGCCTCCACGCGGACGCCCGTGCACGGCTCCCGTGCCGTGTCGGTTGCGGGCCGTAGGGTGGCGGCGTGACGACCGGAGCGGCTGAGCAGACGACCTTCGCCGGCATGCCCACCCCGCTCTACTCCGGCTCGCCGTCCCGCCTGCTCGCCTACCTCGACTGCCCGCGCCGCTACCGCATGCAGTACCTCGACCGGCCGCGGCCGCAGGCCCGCCCGCAGCGCGCCCACACCTCGGTCGGCATCGCGACCCACAACGTCCTGCGCGACTTCTGGGACCTCCCCGTGTCGCAGCGCACGCCCGCCGGCGTCGCCGAGCTCGTGCGCACGTCGTGGATCGACGTCGGGTTCCGAGACCCCGAGCAGTCGGCGGCCTGGCGCCTTCGGGTTCGCGACGCCGTCACCGACTACCTGCGCCGCAGCGACCGCGACAACCAGCCCGTCGGCATCGAGCGCAGCGTCTCGCTCAAGACCGACGAGGTGGCGATCACCGGCCGCATCGACCGCCTCGACGACCGCGACGGCGAGCTCGTGGTCGTCGACTACAAGACGGGCCGGCAGGTGCCCACCGACGACGACGCAAGCACGTCGCTGCCCCTCGCGCTGTATGCCGTCGCCTCGGCCCGCATGTTCCGCCGGCCGTGCCGACGGGTCGAGCTGCACCACGTGCCGTCCGGAACCGTCGCCGCGCACGAGCACACCGACGAGTCGCTCGCCCGCAAGGTCGCCGAGGCCGAGTCGATCGCCTCCGACCTGCGCCGGGCCGATGCCGAGTTCAAGGAGCTCGGGGTCGAGTCCACGCGTTTCCAGCCGCGGCCGTCGGCGATCTGCTCCTGGTGCGACTTCCGGGCCCACTGTGCCGAGGGCCAGCAGGTCGGCCCCGAGAAGTCCGACTGGGCCGGCCTCGAGCCCGCTGGCTACGACTCCACGCCAGCGGAGCGTGGCGATGCCTGACGACGACCCGGCCGCGACCGACCTGACCGACCCTCGTGACCGTGACCTCCGCCGGGCCTTTCTCGCCGCCGTCGACCACGTCGCAGCCATCCTCGCGCGCGACGACGTCGCCGCCGCCTGGGACACCCCGAGCGCGCTGCCGCAGTGGAGCGTCGGTGGCCTCGTCGCCCACCTCGCGAGCCAGCCGGTGATCGCCGTCGACCTGCTGAGCGCCGAGCCGTGGCCCGACGCGATCAGCCTCGACGAGCACTACGCACGGTCGGCGTGGGTCAAGGGCGGTCTCGACGACGACGTGAACGTGTCCATCCGGGCCGGCGGCGACGCGCAGGCCGCGGCCGGTCGAGACTCCGTGCTGGCCAGCGTGACCGAGGCCCGGGTGGCCCTGCCCGACCTGCTCGCCGCCCAGCCTGCGGAGCGTGCCGTCCTCATCCCGTGGGCCGGCTGGGCACTGCGGCGCGACGACTTCCTCACCGGCCGCATGATGGAGGTCGTCGTGCACGGCGAGGACGTCGCGGCGAGCCTCGGCTTCGACACGCCGCCGCTGCCCGACGAGGTGCTGGTCCCGGTCCTCGCGCTGCTCACCCGGGTGGCCGTGCGCAGGCACGGCCAGGGGGCTGTGGTGTCGGCTCTGTCACGTGCCGAGCGTGCCCCGCGGACGATCTCCGCGTTCTGACCCGTCGGCCTGACACACTGGGCCGCATGGCGCCCCGGACCGGCAAGAGCGACCCGACCACGGCCCCGAGCGCGGCCCCGA
>JABFXB010000089.1 GCA_013361975.1 Dermatophilaceae bacterium | reverse complement strand
GTGCCGTCGTCGAGCGTGATCGGCTCGGTGGCGTTCCACGTCAGCTCGAGCAGGCTCCCGCGGCTGTCGCGGCTCGGGCCGCTGATGGTGCCCGAGGCGAAGAGGTCGCCGTTCCTGATCGAGGCCCCGTTGACGGTCAGGTGCGCGAGCATCTGCGCCGGCGACCAGTACATGGCGGCGTGCTCCGGGCGCGAGACCACCGTGCCGTTGAGGGCGACCTCGAGGTGGACGTCGAGGCCGAACGCGTCACCCCGCAGGTAGGGCAGCACCTGCGGATCCGCCTGTCCCGGAACGGGAATGCGCGCGGACGTGAGTGCGTCGAGCGGCGTCACCCACGCCGAGACCGACGTCGCGAACGACTTGCCGAGGAAGGGCCCGAGCGGGACGTACTCCCACGCCTGGATGTCGCGGGCGCTCCAGTCGTTGAGGATGACGACGCCGAAGAGGTGGTTCGGGGCCTCGTCGACCGACACCCGTGACCCGAGCTCGGTGGCGCCTCCGACGACGTAGCCGAGCTCGGCCTCGATGTCGAGGCGGATGCTCGGGCCGAAGACCGGAGCGGGGTCGGACGGTGCCTTGCGCTGGCCGGTCGGCCGCACGACGTCCGTTCCCGAGACGACGACCGTGCCCGAGCGGCCGTGGTAGCCGATGGGCAGGTGTTTCCAGTTGGGCGGCAGGGCGGCGTTTTCGGGGCGGAAGATCTTGCCGACGTTGCTCGCGTGGTCCTCGCTCGCGTAGAAGTCGACGTAGTCGGCGACCTCGACGGGCAGGTGCAGCTCGACGTCGGCGAGGGGGTGCAGGTGCGGGGACACCCCGTCGCGGTGCACCTCGTCGCCGAGGACCTCGGTGAGCCACTGTCGCGCGACGGTCCACGCGGGCCGGCCCAGGGCGAGGAACGCGTTGAGGCTGGGCGTGAGCCACGCCGTGGCGAGGTCGGGGCCGTCCCCGACGAGTCCTGCGTCGCGACCGATGGCGGCGACGGCGCCTGCGTCGAGCACGTGGTCGCCGATGCGCACGCCGACCCGTCGCTCCGGGTCGTAGCTCGTGCTGAAGACGCCGTAGGGGAGCGTGCGGATACCGAACGGGTGGTCGCCGGGGACGTCGAGCCAGGTGGACGGCTGGGCGGGCGTTGTCACGCGTGGGTCTCCTTGCTGGGAACGAGGCCGAGCGCCTCGAGCTCGGTCAGCGGGTCGAGCACGCCGCAGCAGCCGTATGCCGTGAAGCTCCTGCGCAGGCGGCGTACGTCGTCGTCGTGCAGGCCCGACACCGCGGTGACGAGCACCTCCGTGTCGCGTCGGCCGAGCTCGGCCGCCAGCTCGCGGGTCTCGGCGCCGTCGAGGGCCTCGTGGGTGGCCAGGAGCACGTTGAGCAGGCCGTGCATGGGCTCACCGTCGTGGTCACCTCGGACGGCGTGGTGCAGCCCCCCGGTCAGCTTGAACGACAGGCCCCGCAGCACGACGGCGTCGAGGAAGCCGGCGAGGCTGGTCTCGTCGGGCCAGGGCCATGCGGGCGTCGCGCCGGTGCGGAACTTGGCGGTCACGTCGTGCTCGTGGTCGACGGCGTCGGCGACGTCGTCGAGGCCCGACTCCTGGTCGGAGCCCAGGCCGACCTCGACCACCACGGGGACCTCGAGCTCGAGGGCGCGGCGCCAGCCGGAGTCGCCGTCGGACCAGCCGAGCTCTGCACCGGCGACGACGACGCGGGGGTCGTCGCGCAGCAGCTCGACGGCGTCGAAGAGCGGCTCGAGCGGCGCGCCGGGGCGCGCGACGAGGCCCACCTCGAGGGGCTCTGCGACAGCCCGGTCGTCCTTGGCGGCCAGCGCGGCCAGCTCGGCTGCCGCGGTGGCGGGCACGAGCAGCGGACCGAGCTGGGCGGCATACGGCCCGGTGCGACGCTCGAGGTGCTGGCGGACGGCGACGTCGAGGGGTGCCAGGCCCGGCGGGAAGACGGCGGCGTCGTCGACGAGGCGGTCGAAGAGAGGCGCGAACGGCGTCCTTGACATGACCGGGAGCGTACCCCACTGTTGCAATAGTGATACACCGCCGTCCGCTCAGCGGACGCGCTCGACGGAGAGGTCCTCACCCGTGGCGCACTACCAGGCTCTCGGAGACATCCCGCCCAAGCGGCACACCCAGCACCGCCGTCCCGCCAAGGGCCGCGCGCCGGGCGAGCTCTACTACGAGGAGCTCATGGGTGAGGAGGGATTCAGCTCCGACAGTTCGCTGCTCTACCACCGCAACATCCCGTCGACCACGGTCGCGGCCGCGGTGTGGGAGCTGCCCGACCAGTCGACGACCCCGAACCACCCCCTCGTACCACGTCACCTCAAGCTGCACGACCTCTTCGACACGAAGGCGGTGCGATCCACCGACGTCGTGAACGGGAGACGTCTCGTGCTCGGCAACGGCGACGTGCGCATCTCGTATGCCGTTGCGGCACAACCGAGCCCGTGGTACCGCAACGGCATCGGCGACGAGTGCGTGTATGTCGAGCGCGGCGCTGCTCGCGTCGAGACCGTGTTCGGCTCGTTCGAGGTGGGGGAGGGCGACTACGTCATCCTGCCGCGCGCGACGACGCACCGCTGGATCCCGAAGCGCTCGACCAAGGACCCGCTCCGCGTCTACTGCATCGAGGCGAACAGCCACATCGCGCCGCCGAAGCGCTACCTGAGCAAGTACGGCCAGCTGCTCGAGCACGCCCCCTATTGCGAGCGCGACCTGCGCCAGCCCGACGGTCCGCTGCTCGCCGAGGACGTCGGGGCCGACCCCGACGAGCAGACCGACGTCTACATCAAGCACCGGGGCAACGGGCCCGGTGGCGTCGTCGGCACGATCCACACGCTGCCGTTCCACCCGCTCGACGTCGTCGGGTGGGACGGTTGCCTCTACCCGTACGTCTTCAACGTGCGCGACTTCGAGCCGATCACCGGGCGCATCCACCAGCCGCCACCGGTGCACCAGGTCTTCGAGGGCTGGAACTTCGTCATCTGCAACTTCGTGCCGCGCAAGGTCGACTACCACCCCCTCGCGATCCCGGTGCCCTACTACCACTCGAACGTCGACAGCGACGAGATCATGTTCTACGTCGACGGAGACTACGAGGCGCGCAAGGGCTCGGGCATCGGCAAGGGGTCGATTTCGGTGCACCCCGGGGGTCACCCGCACGGGCCGCAGCCGGGTGCGACCGAGGGATCCCTCGGCGTGGATCGGTTCGACGAGCTGGCGGTCATGGTCGACACCTTCCGTCCCCTCGAGCTGGGTGAGGGCGGTCTGGCCGTCGACGACGGGGTCTACGCGGCCTCCTGGTCCAAGGGACTGCGCGGAATGCCCGGGCCCGGCGGCGCCCACTCGGAGGGCTGACCAGCGTGCCCGGCCCAGAGGCCGCTGGGGCCCCGGCGAGAGCCGAGTCCTCACAGACGCTCGACCGCGGCATCAGGGTGCTCGAGGCGTTGGCGGGGGAGACCGGCAGTGCAGGGCTCACCGTCACGGAGCTCGCCGCCGCGCTGGGCGTCGGGCGGCCGGTGGTCTACCGCCTCGTCGCGACCCTCGAGGAGCACCGCCTCGTCTCGCGAGCGACCGACGGGCGCGTGCGCCTGGGTCTGGGCGTCAGCCGACTCGCCGCGGCGGTGACGCCCATCGTCCGAGCCGAGGCACGTCCCGTGTTGCGCGAGCTCGCCGACGCGGTCGGGGCCACGGCCCACCTCACCATCGCCGAGGGGGACGAGGCGCTCGCCCTGGTCGTCGTCGAGCCGTCGTGGACCGACTTCCACGTGGCCTACCGGTCAGGGGCCCGGCACCGGCTCGACCAGGGAGCGGCCGGGCGCGCCATCCTGGCGGGCCGCGCCGGGCGAGCCGGACCCGTCGCGACCGACGGCGAGCTGCAGGCGGGTGCGCACGGGCTGGCGGTGCCGCTCGGTGTCGGCGCCGACGTGCTTCCGGGCGGCGTCGAGGCCTCGGTCGGGGTCGTGTCGCTCGAGCCCCTGGACGCCCGCAGCGTCGGCCCCCGCCTCCAGCACGCCGCCACGGTGCTGCGGGCCGTTCTCCGGTAAGACGCGCCCCCTCCGCGTCTGTCGCCCGGCCGTTGCGCGCAGGCTCGGCGACAGAGGTATCGACACGCGAGCAATGAGATGGCACAACCCTTTCGGTCAGATGGGTCGCGAACGTAAAGAGTTCGTAAGGAGATCCGGCGTCTGTGCAACCGGGTCGGGAGCACCGCGGTCTAGTGGAGGCAGGCGTCCAACGGAGGACGCCACCACAGGGAATGGGGAAAGTCCATGAGAGCACCACGCCTTCTCGTCGTCCTCGCCGCAGCCGCTCTGCTCGCACCCCTCGGTGCGACGACCGCCGTCGCTGCACCTCCGGACAACGACACCCCCGCCGGAGCCACGGTCGTCGCGTCCGTCCCGGATACCGTCATGCAGTCCACTGCCGAGGCGACGACCGACGCGGTCGACGCCCGCCTGAACCAGCAGTGCGGCGCGCCGGCCACGAACGGCAGCGTCTGGTTCACGTACACCGACACGACCGGCAACGGGCTGCTCGTCGACGTCACGGGATCGAGCTTCTCGGCCGGGGCCATGATCGTCGAGGGTGACCCCGCGGCAGGCGGATTCGTCGTCGCCTGCGGGCCCGGTGTCGCCGCGGTGCGCGGCGGTGCGGGCACCACCTACTCCGTGATGGCGTTCTCCGACACCGTCGGCGTGACTGGCGGCAACCTCGTCGCGAGGTTCCAGGACCTCGGGCCCGCGCCGGTCTCGACGCTGACGGTCGACCCCCGCGCCACCGCCTTCAAGGACGGCTCGATGCGGCTCACGGGCACGTACTCGTGCTCGAACGCGAACGGCTTCTCCAGCGACGTGGAGGGCTCGGTCGTCCAGCGCGTCGGCCGCACCAAGATCAGCGGCTTCTTCTTCGCGTCGCCGCTCGAGTGCGACGGCGCCGTGCACCCTTGGGAGGCTGTCGCGTTCTCCGACAACGGGCTCTTCGCCGGCGGCAAGGCCGCGAACGTGAGCGTGGTCTTCGCCTGCGGCGACTTCGACTGCGGCACCTCGTTCGTCGAGCAGACGGTGCAGGTGAGCCGTAACGGCAAGTGACCCGCTGAAAGGTCCGGCCCAGCGCGGCGCGTCGCTCTCGGGGGCGACGCGCTGTGCGGTCAGCCGGCGACGGTCGGGGCCCCGAGCAGCCTCACCCCGGCCTCGCCCAGCTGTGCCAGCGCAGCATCGGTGGTCGGGCGTGCGACGCCTGCCGTCAGGTCCAGCAGCACGGTCGTGTGCAGGCCCTCACGCCGCGCGTCGAGAGCCGTCGCCCGCACGCAGTGGTCGGTGGCGATGCCGACGACGTCGACCTGCGTGACTCCACGCTCCCTCAGCCAAGCGGCCAGCGGAGCGTGCTCGTCGTCGTCGGACCGGCCCTCGAACCCGCTGTAGGCGGCGGCGTGCTCGCCCTTGCGGAAGACCGCCTCGACGTGGCCGAGGGCGCCCGCGAGTCGCGGGTGGAACTCGGCGCCCTCGCTGCCGGCGACGCAGTGGACGGGCCACGTGTCGACGAAGTCGGGCGTCTGCGAGAAGTGGTCGCCCGGGTCGACGTGCCAGTCGGCCGTGGCCACGACGTGGTCGTAGTCGGCGGCATGGCGGCTCACGTGCTCGCTGACCTGACGCGCCACCTCGGCACCGCCCTCGACGGCGAGCGAGCCGCCCTCGCAGAAGTCGTTCTGGACGTCGACGATCACGAGCGCGCGCCTGGTGCCCGAGGAAGCATCGGACGGGTTCACTGTGCTGGATTCGACCATGGCTCAGTCCTCCTCGTAGATGGTGGGGATCACCGGCTCGCCGCGCGAGAGCTGGGTGGCGGCGCGCGGGAGCTCGGCGCGCGAGGCGTCGTGGCGAGCCCGTGCCTCGTGGATGTCCTGGTGGTCGACGACCTCGCCACCGCGCACCAGCTCGTTCATGAGCGGCCGGTCGTCACCGTCGTCGCGGGGTCGCTCGCCGATGCCGATGACCTCGGCCTGGGCCACCCCGTCGCCCCCGCGCCGCCGCATGGCCCACTTGCGGCCGCCGACCGATGTCTTGTCCTTGCTCTTCTTGGCCACCCCCTGCATCACGCCGGCGGCGTCCTCGCGCTGGACGAGCTTGTAGACCATCGACGCGGTGGGAGCGCCGGAACCGGTCACGAGCGCCGTGCCGACCCCGTAGCCGCCCACGGGCCCGGCGGCCAGCGCGGCGATGGCGTACTCGTCGAGGTCGGACGTGACGATGATGCGGGTGTCGGTGTTACCGGCCTCGTCGAGCTGGGCGCGCACCTCGGTCGCCTGGATCAGCAGGTCGCCGGAGTCGAGCCGGACCGCCCCGAGCTCCGGTCCCGCGATCTCCATGGCGAGAGCCACCGCCGTCTTGACGTCGTAGGTGTCCACGAGCAGGGTCGTGCCCTTGCCGAGCGACTCGACCTGCGCCGTGAACGCCTCCTTCTCGGAGTCGTAGAGCAGCGTGAAGGCGTGTGCCGCCGTGCCCGTCGTGGGGACGCCGTAGCGCCGGCCCGCCTCGAGGTTGCTCGTCGCGTCGAACCCGGCCACGTAGGCCGCTCGGGCCGCGGCGACCGCCGACTCCTCATGCGTGCGGCGCGACCCCATCTCGATGCACGGCCGACCGCCCGCAGCCGACGTCATGCGCGAGGCGGCGGACGCGATCGCCGTGTCGTGGTTGAGGATCGAGAGGACGAGCGTCTCGAGGATGACACCCTCCGCGAACGTCGACTCGACGACGAGCACGGGTGACTGCGGGAAGTAGCACTCGCCCTCGGCGTAGCCGCTCACGTCGCCCGAGAACCGGTAGGACGCGAGCCAGTCGACGGTGGCCCGGTCGACGACCTTGTTGTCCGACAGGAAGCGCAGCTCGTCGTCGCCGAAGCGGAACCGCTCGAGCGCCTCGAGCACCCGGCCCGTGCCGCCGATGACGCCGTAGCGGCGCCCGTCGGGCAGCCGTCGCGCGAACGCCTCGAACACGCAACGGCGGTGCGCCTCTCCCGAGGCGAGCGCCGCCTGGAGCATGGTCAGCTCGTAGTGGTCGGTCAGCAGCGCCGTGCTCGCGGCGCGAGGGCTCGTCGGGCTCACCCTCATCACCCTAGGGTGCTCGGCGGACCGAAGGGCGTC